>DATKUQ010000569.1:0-26245 GCA_035530495.1 Burkholderiales bacterium | reverse complement strand
CGGCGCGGTCGTGGTGGATGCGAAATTTCAGTCGAACGTGCCTTCGATCTACGCCGTAGGCGACGTGATCGACCGTGTGCTGCTGACGCCGGTGGCGCTCGCCGAAGGCATGGTCGTGGCCGAGAACCTGTTCGGTTCCGGCGACCGCAACATGGACTACGAGGGCATTCCGACCGCGATTTTCAGCAATCCCAACATCGGCACCGTCGGCCTGTCCGAGGCGAAAGCGCGCGAGCGCTGCGGCGAGATCGACGTTTACCGCACGACTTTCGGCCCTTTGCGCCACCAGCTGACCGGCAGCGGCGAGCGGGTGCTGATGAAACTGGTGGTGGAGAGGAAGTCCGAGCGCGTGCTCGGTGTGCACATGGTCGGCCCCGACGCCGGCGAAATCATCCAGGGCTTCGCCGTGGCGCTCAAGTGCGGCGCGACCAAACGCCAGTTCGACACCACCATAGGCATTCACCCGACGATAGCCGAGGAGTTCGTGACCATGCGCGAGGTGGTGGCCTGAGCCGCCGGCGGCCGCAACGGCGTCGCTGGAACCCGGCCCGGGATTGCGTCGGTCGGCTGCAAGCTCGCCATCTGGCGCTGTGAGCGCAGACGAAACCGCGGCAAAACCGGTAAAATCACGGATAAGAAAGCGTAAAGGGAGTGCTTATGAAACCGAACACAACTGGCCGCTGCGCGGCCGGGCCGGTCAGTGCTGCCAAATCGCGCAAAAGCTTGCGCGCGCTGGTGCTGCTGAGCGGCATTTTTTTTGCTGCCGCCGCCCATGCGGATGGTGCGCCGCCGCAGGAAACCTGGCCGCAGGTCTGGCTCAATCCCGGTATCTACTCGCAGCACTTCGACACGAGCAAGCACCTGCGCAACGACAACATCGGCTTCGGCGCCGAAGTCGCGCTGACTCGGGATCATCTGTTGATGGCGGGCAGCTTCATCAACAGCAATCGCGCCAGAACCCATTTCGCGGCCTACCAATGGCGCCCGCTGCACTGGCGGCTTGCCGGCCTGGACGTGGGCGCAGGTCTCGCTGTCGGCGCATTCGATGGCTATCCGAATTACCGCAATGGCGGCTGGTTCGTCGCGCCGCTGCCGCTATTGTCGATCGAGGGCAGGAGACTGGGCGCCAATATTGCGCTCATTCCCACCATTGCAAACCGCTTCGACGGTGCCTTGGCGATTCAGCTCAAGCTGCGGGTATGGTGAGGCGTGGCGTGTCGCAGCCCTTGCGCGGACGTCGGACGTGCGCGCGACGGCTCTCGGTACTTGTTCGAACCGGCTCGTATTTGGTACAGTTTGTCGCGCGGGAATTGTATGGGTGCTTAGTCATTGCTAGCGTAAATACCATGAGCCCAGAACGGCTTTTTCGGTGAAGGATCCCGGTTCCCATGCAAATCGGCCTTGAAGCGATACGCGCGATCGTCGAGCGCCGGCTGAGCCAGCCCGAAATCGAAAAGCTGCTGTGGGGCTTGGGCGAGGCGGAGAAGGTGCAGCTGCTTTTCCAGATGGCCGAGATGGCGCGCCGCAGTTCGGCGGTTGCCGATATCGCCAACCGCATATCCGACAGTCTCTCCCTTGATGTGCTGTTTCCGCGTCTGATGGAAGTGGTCACGCAGACGCTGAATGCAGATCGCAGTTCCTTGTTCTTGTACGACCCCGAAACCAAGGAACTGTACTCGCGCGTGATGCAGGGCAGCGTGATGGGGGAAATCCGCTTTCCCAGCGATGTCGGGATTGCCGGATCCGTGTTTACCACCGGAGAGGCGGAAATCATTGCGGCGGACGCGTATTCCAATTCCCGCTTCAACCAGGAGGTTGACCGGAGTACCGGGTATCGCACCCGAAATATCCTGTGTGTGCCCATCCGCAACAAGAGTCAAGAGGTGATCGGCGTTACACAAGTGCTGAACAAGCATAGCGGGGACTTCGACGCGGAGGATCAGCGCCTGCTCGAGGAACTGTCGCAGCAGGCTGCCGCCGCGCTCGAGAATGCGCGTCTGTTCGAAAAAGTCGAGCGCCAGCAGCGCGAAGAGGCGATGTTGCTGGAAGTCGTCAGCTCGAACGCCTCGGAAATGCGTCTCCGACCACTGCTCGCCAAGATTCTGGCGGCGGCGACGCAACTTCTCGATTCGGACCGCGGGACCCTGTATTTGTACGACGCCAAGCGAAACGAACTGTTTTCGCACCTTGCGGGCGGCATCGATAGCGCGGAGATCCGCTTTCCCGCCAACGCAGGCATCGCCGGAGAGTGTTTTACCTCGGGCAAGGCCATCAATATACCGGACGCCTACGCGGACGCACGTTTCCAGCAGGAAATTGACCAGCGCACCGGCTATCGGACGCGCAACATGCTGTGCATGCCTATCGTGGCCAAGGGCGATGGCGTGATCGGCGTGATGCAGATACTCAACCGCAAGACGGGCGAGTTCGGCCCCGCGGATGAGCGCCGCTTGCAGGCTTTTTGCGCCGAAGCGGCGGTGTCGATCCAGAACGCGCAGCTGTTCGAGGGGATCAGCGCCGAGCGCAATTACAATGAATCGATCCTGCGCAGTATGAACAATGCCGTGCTCACGCTGGATGCGGGCGGGGTGCTGCGCAAAGTCAACGAATCCGCGCTGCGTATTCTGCGCCGCAGGGAGGACGAACTGGTCGGACGCCCGCTGCGCGAATTGTTTGAAGGCCGCAATGCATGGGTGGCCAGGAGCATGGACAGGGTGCGCCTTGCAGGCAAGACCGACATTGCGGTGGACACCGACCTTTTCGTCGACGGCGCGCAGGCAATTTCCGTCGATCTCACCACTGTGCCGCTGAAGAGCCTGATCGACGAGCCGATCGGCTACATGCTGATGATGGAGGACATCACGCGCGAGAAGCGCCTGCGCAACACCCTGTCGCGCTATATGAGCAAGGCGGTGATGGATCAGCTGCTCGAGAAAGGCGGGGCAGAGCTTGGTGGCATCAACCGGGAGGTAAGCGTGTTGTTTTCGGACATCCGCGGCTTCACGTCCATCTCGGAGCGCCTCGGCGCGCAGGAAACGGTGGCTCTGCTCAACGAGTATTTCACCGACATGGTGGACATCGTCTTCGCCCACAAGGGTGTGCTCGACAAATACATGGGCGACATGATCATGGCGGTGTTCGGTTCGGTGCTGCAACACGAGGATGATCCGGAGAATGCGGTGACTGTCGGCAACAAGATGATGGTGGGCCTGCGCGAGCTGAATGCCCGGCTGGTGGCGCGGGGGCGCCAACCGATCAAGATCGGCGTCGGCATCAGCACCGGCGATGTGGTGGCGGGGAATATCGGCTCGCCCAAACGTCTCGAGTACACTGTAATCGGCCACCGCGTGAATATTGCGCACCGTCTGGAAGACGCGAACAAGTATTACGGCACTTCGGTGCTGATCTGCAGTCAGACCTACGAGCGGATGAAGGACCGGTCCCAGATGCGTGAAATCGACCTGATCCGGGTGCGCGGCATCGAGGCGCCGTTCGCGATCTACGAGGTGATCGGGCACCACACGGACGACTCGTTTCCGCAGCGGGAGCTTGCCGTGGCACGGTTCACCGAGGGCGTATCGCGCTATCGCCGGCGCAAATGGAAGGAGGCGGCGCGCTGTTTTGGTGAAGTGCTCGCCGTCAATCCGCAGGACCGTCCGTCGCAGATCTATCTCGATCGATGCCGTATTTTCGAAAGCAAGCCGCCCGGATCCGACTGGGACGGCGTCTGGACAGTACAGAGCAGGTATTAATATGGAACTGAAGGAAATTGCGGTCAACGAACTGAAGCTGGGCATGTACGTGTCGAAGCTCGATCGTCCCTGGACGGAGACCCCGTTCATATTTCAGGGTTTTATCCTGAGGGATCAGAAGCAGATCGACACGATCAAGCAGTTCTGCAAACTGGTGTACGTAGACCCGGAGCAGGAGGATCTGTCGGATACGCGGGCGCTGGCCTCCGGATCGGCTGCCAGCATCCGCGGCACTACGGTCTATCAGGACAGTGTGACCTTGGATGCCGAGTTGCCCTTGGCCCGCAGCGCCATCGCGAAGACGACCAGCGTGCTCAGTCAGATCAGCCGCGACGTGCAGGTCGGGGGCGCGGTCGACGGCGCAAAAGTACGGCAGGCCGCGTCGGATATAACCGAAAGCGTGGTGCGCAATCCCGATGCGGCCACCTTGCTGGTGCAAATGCAGCAGAAGAGCGGCGAATCCTTCAGCCGAGCCATGCACGTATCGGTTACGATGAGCATTTTCGGACGCTTTCTGCAATTGCCGCGCGAGAGCATCGAGCTGCTCGGCCTGCTCGGCCTGCTGCAGGATGCGGGTAAGCTCAAGCTGCCGAGCGCGCTTCTGGAAAAGCGCGAGCCGCTTACCACGGAAGAGGCGGCCTTGTACCAGACGCATGTCGACCACTCGGTCGAAATCCTGACCAAGACAGCGGGCCTGCCAAACGAGCTGCCGGGGCTCGCCTCTCTTCACCACGAGCATTTCGACGGCTCCGGCTACCCGCGCGGCCTGCGTGGCGTGGCGATCGCTCTGCCCGGGATGATTGCCGCGATCGTGGATGCGTTCGATACGCTGGTCGCGCCGCCGCCGCAGGGGAAGCACATGTCGCCGTCGAACGCGCTCAATGTCATCTACAAGGGCCGCGGCAGCCTGTTCCAGCCGGCGCTGGTCGAGCAGTTCATCCAATGCGTCGGCGTGTATCCGGTCGGCAGCGCGGTCGAGCTGAACACCGGGGAGATCGGAATCGTGATTGCGCAGAATCCCCTGCGTCGGCTGCAGCCGCGCGTGATGGTGGTCAAGGATGCGAAGGGCTACGAGAAGCGGCCTTATACCATGCTCGATCTGGCGAAAGAGCCCAAGGCCACGCCGGACGAGATTTACCGGATCCGCCGCACGCTCGAGTACGACGCGATAAAGGTCGATCCGAAGGAACTGTTCCTTTGAGCCCAGCCGATCCGGCCGGGCCGGATGCTGGAAACTCCGCGCCGCCCGTTGCCACAGCAGCTTCGTTTCCCGATCGTTTGCGCCGCTGCATCGAACAGCGGCGAGCGGACGGACACAGCCTGGCTTTGCTGCTCGTGGACTGCGGGGTCATCGGCCGCATCGATGCTTTGTGGGGTTATCGGGTCGGCGACATGGTCCGCGCCCGGATTGTCGCCAGCCTGCGTGCCGAGGTGCTGCGGCCCGACGATTTCGTCGGGGAACTCGGGCGCGACGAACTGGCCTGCGCACTGTCCGTAGTCGAGGGCCCGCAGCTGGCCTTGCTTGCGGCTGAAAAATTACGGCGTACGCTGAACGCGCCCCTCTGGCTCGGGGACGCCGAGATCTACGCGTCGCCGTCGGTCGGGATCGCGCTGTTTCCCGGGTCTGCGGACGATGCCGAGTCGCTGCTGCAGCAGGCGCGCAACGCCTGCGTTACAGCCTCCGTCCTGCCGAGCCACGTCGCAACTTTCGACGCAGGAGGGAATTCCCCTGCAGCGCAGCTGATCGAGGAAGGCCGGCTGCGCTCGGCGATTGCGGAAGACGCGCTCGATCTGGTGTTTCAGCCGCAATTCGACTTGCGCTTCGGGCAAATCATGGGCGTCGAAGCCATGCTGCGCTGGCGCAACGGCAGCCGCGACCTGGTCCCGATGCGCGACGCAATCGCTGTGGCGGAAGCGGGGGGATTGGTCAGCAAGCTGATCTCGGCGCTGTTGAACCGGGCGCTACGCAATTGTTCGGAGTTCCGGCAACGTGCAGGGCTGGACTTGCGCATCGCGATCAATTTGCCGGCGCGCGGTTTGCTCGAACCCGGACTTCCCGAACTGGTCGAGCGTGCGTTGCAAACCTGGTCCTTGCGCCCGGGCAGGCTGGTCATCGAGATCGAGGATTTTCCGACGCTGCAAGCGCAGGCGCAGGCGCAGGCCGCAATTGCGCGGCTGAACGAGATCGGCGTAAAACTGTCGATCGACGACGTGCGCGCCCCGCTGTCCTCGCTGTTTTGGCTTGCGACCATGCCATTTCAGGAGATCAAGATCGACCTGGCGATGGCGCGCGACTGGATCGGGCAGGCCCGCTCCGAAGGCGTGCTGCGCTCGCTCATCGAGCTGATTCACGGTCTGAAACTCAATGTCGTCGCCCTGGGCGCCGCGGACGAAGCGCAGGCGGCCCGATTGCTGGAACTCGGTTGCGACTTTATGCAGGCGAATTTCAAGGGCCCGCCCGTCGATGCGGAAGAGTTCGTCACCCGTTTCGCGGGCTAGCTTCGGTTCACGTTCACCGAATGAGGCGCGCTGCACCAAAGCGCGCGCCTCCCGCTTCGCTTCCTTTGACCAAAATCAAATGCCGCTCACGCGCAACGCGTAGCTTAGGCATGGGCGCGGCATGAGCGAAATCGCCGGCTAAGCATCGCACCCGCCGCCGGGCGTCGGCGCGCGCCGCGTCCCGGGTCGCAAATGGAATCCACCCATGCATGAGATGGCGCTGGCCGAAGAGGTGCTGCAGATCGTCGAGGATGCAGCGCGGCGCGAGGGGTTCCGGCGCGTTCGTGCACTTTGGCTGGAAATCGGGCAGCTCTCCAGCGTGGAACCCGAGGCAATGCGGTTTTGCTTCGAAGCCGTGGCCCGTGACAGCGTGGCCGACGGCGCGCGCCTGGAGATTGTCGCGGCCGCGGGCAGCGCCTGGTGCAATGAGTGCTCCGCGCCGGTCGCGCTCGCAAGCTTCGGCGATGCCTGTCCCTATTGCGGCGGTTACCGCTTGAGGGTGACCGGAGGGACGCAGATGCGGGTGCAGCAATTGGAGGCGGAATAGGGCGCCGGTGGACGGCGGCAAAGCGGGAGGTGACGATGTGCAGTACATGCGGATGCGGTTCAGGCGAGGGCACGTTCGAGGACGGGGCGCACGATCATGCGCGCGCGCATGAGACCGGCGCGCTGCATAGCCATGGTCATGAACCAGCGCTTGCGCATACATCGGCGCAGGGCCACGCAAGCGACGTGCACGGGGCCGAATACGGCTCGGTGCCGGCGCATGCCCACGCGCCCGGACTGGATTCGGCGCGCATGCTCAGGATCGAACAGGATATTCTGGCGAAAAACGACGCTTACGCCGCGCACAACCGCACAGCCCTGGGCGAGCGCGGGATATTTGCGCTCAATCTGGTCTCGGCTCCCGGAGCGGGCAAGACGGCGCTGCTGGTGAAGACGATACAGGCGCTGGGCGAGGGATACCCGATCAGCGTGATCGAAGGCGATCAGCAGACCAGCCACGATGCCGAGCGCATCCGTGCAAGCGGCGCGCGCGCCGTGCAAATCAACACCGGCAAGGGTTGCCACCTGGATGCGCATATGGTCGGGCACGCGCTGGCGCAGCTGGACCCGCCGCAGAACGGCATCCTGATGATAGAGAACGTGGGCAATCTCGTATGTCCCGCCGCCTTCGACCTGGGCGAGGCGCACAAGGTGGTGCTGCTGTCGGTTACCGAAGGCGAGGACAAGCCGCTCAAGTATCCGGACATGTTCCGCCGTGCGTCGCTCATGCTGCTGAGCAAGATCGACCTGCTGCCGCACCTGAACTTCGACCTCGGGCTCTGCGTCGACAATGCGCACCGCACCAATCCGGATCTCGCCGTCATCGGGGTATCCGCGCTGACGGGCGAGGGCATGGCGGAATGGCTGGCCTGGCTGGGACGCGGCGCGGACGCCATGCGCGCCACCGCGTGCGCTACGGCGCGCGTCGAGCGCTCGGCCGCAGTGCCGCCGTCGCTCGCGCGCGGGAGTCCGGGCGGATGAGCCTTGCTTTCGGCGCGATGCCGGATGCCGTCGCGCGGCGTTCGGTCCGCATCCGCGGCGCGGTGCAGGGGGTGGGTTTTCGTCCGTTCGTGTGGCGCCTCGCGCACGAACTCGAACTCGCCGGCTGGGTGCGCAACGATCCCTCCGGCGTGGCGATCGAGGTGCAGGGGCAGGCCGATGTCCTCGATCGGTTCCTCGCGCGCCTCGCGCGCGAAGCGCCTGCGCTCGCACGCATCGACGCCATCGAGACGCATGAACTGCGCGCCGACGGCAGGCGTGAGTTCGACATCGTTGCCAGCGGCGCGGGGCCGGCGACTACCGGCATCGCTGCGGACACCGCCGTGTGCACGGACTGCCTGGAGGAGTTGTTCGATCCGCGCGACCGGCGCTACCGCTACGCCTTCATCAACTGTACCGGCTGCGGGCCGCGCTACACCATCAGCCGCGCGCTGCCTTACGACCGCGCCAATACCAGCATGGCGCCGTTCGCGCTCTGCTCGGCCTGCGGCGAAGAGTACGGCGATCCGGCGTCGAGGCGGTTTCACGCCCAGCCCAACGCCTGCGCCGAATGCGGCCCGGCGCTCGCCTTGTGCGACTCGGCCGGGATGCGGCTGGACCAAGGCGACGTGGTTGCGGCGGCACTGGCGCGCCTCGAACGCGGTGAAATCGTCGCCGTGAAAGGACTGGGGGGATTCCATCTCGCCTGCGACGCACGCAACGCCGCTGCGGTGGCGCGGCTGCGCGCTAGAAAGGCGCGCGAGGAAAAGCCGTTTGCCGTGATGGTCGCAAACACGGCTTCGCTGTGCAGCTTGGCCGAAGTCGGGCCCGCGGAGCGCGCGCTGCTCGAAGCGCGCGAACGGCCGATAGTGCTGCTGCAAAAAAAATCCGCTTGCGATGTACTGCTTGGAGGTGTTGCGCCGGGCATCGCCCGCCTGGGGGCGATGCTGCCGTACACGCCGCTGCAATACCTGCTGTTTCACGAGGCGGCCGGGCGCCCGGACGGGTGCGCATGGCTGGACCAGGCGCAGCCGCTGGTGCTGGTGATGAGCAGCGCCAACGCCGGCGGCGAACCGTTGATCGCCGCGAACGCCGAAGCGCTGGCGCGGCTCGGCGCGATCGCGGACGCGTTCGTGCTGAACGATAGGGACATCGTCGTGCGCTGCGACGACAGCGTGGTGCGGGCTAGCGGCGTAGGCCCTGCGTTCATCCGGCGCGCACGCGGCTACACGCCCGCGCCGATCCGCCTTGCGCATTTTGGTCCGCCGGTGCTTGCGCTCGGCGGCCAGCTCAAGAACACCGTTTGCGTCACGCGCGGCAACGAGGCATTTCTGTCGCAGCATGTGGGCGATCTCGACAATCCCGAGAGCTGCCGCGCGCTGGAGGAGGCCGTCCGGCATTTGCTGCACACGCTCGAAGTCGAGCCGGCGCTGGTGGCGCACGATCTGCATCCGGATTTCTACAGCAGCCGCTACGCCGCGGCGTTTGCCGCGCGCAGCGGACTGCCGATGCTGGCGGTGCAGCATCATCATGCGCATATCGCCGCCGTTTCGGCCGAGCACAGGCTGCGCGCGCCGCTGCTTGGCCTGGCACTGGACGGCGCGGGACTGGGCGGCGACCGGGGCATCTGGGGCGGCGAGTTGCTGCTCGTCGAGGACGGATCGGCAAAGCGCATCGCGCACCTGCGTGAACTGAAGTTGCCAGGCGGCGATCGCGCCGCACGCGAGCCTTGGCGTATGGCCGCCTCCGCCCTGTTCGAAATGGATCGCGCGAGCGAAATCGAGTCGCGTTTCCCCGGCCGCGGCGGCGCAATACTCGCGCAGATGCTGACGCGCGAACTCAACTCGCCGCCGACGAGCAGCGCCGGCCGATGGTTCGATGCCGCCGCGGGCCTGCTCGGAGTGCGCGAGACCTGTTCGTACGAGGGTCAGGCGGCAATGCTGCTGGAGGGACTGGCCGAAGCGCATGGGCCGGCTGCGCCGGCGTATGGCGCGTACGCGATCGACGCCGATGGCACGCTCGATCTGCTGCCGCTGCTCGCGTTTCTCGCCGGGCGGCAGGATCGCGGCTACGGCGCGGCGGTTTTTCATTCGACGCTCGCAGCCGCGCTCGCCGCGTGGGTGCGCGCGGCAAGCAAGCGCACCGGCTTGCGCGATGTCGTTCTGGGTGGCGGCTGCTTCATGAACCGGGTCCTGACCGCTGCCTTGCGTGCGCGCCTGGAGACCGCGGGGCTGCAGGTGTTCGAAGCGCGGCAGGCGCCGCCCAACGACGGCGGGCTCGCGCTGGGGCAGGCGGCGGTAGCCCTGGAATGGGCGGCGGGCTGAGCATGTGCCTGGCGATTCCTGCACTGGTGGTCAGGCGGATCGAGGCCGAGGAGGCCCTCATCGACGCCGGCGGCATCGAGAAGCGCGTATCGCTCGTCCTGGTGCCGGAGGCGGCAGCCGGCGACTACGTGGTGGTGCACGCCGGATATGCGATCAGCCGCCTCGACCCGGACGAAGCGCTGCGCACGCTGGCGCTGTTCGCTGAAATGCAGCGTGACACGCCCGAGGCGGAGGCGGCGGCATGAGGCACCTGGATGAATACCGCGACGGCGCCCTGGCGCGCGTGCTCGCGCACAAAATTGCGGGCGCGGCACAGGCGCGGCCGCAATACCGCCTGATGGAATTTTGCGGCGGCCACACGCATGCGATCTCGCGCTACGGTATCGTCGACTTGCTGCCGGCAAACGTGAATATGATCCATGGGCCGGGTTGCCCGGTGTGCGTGCTGCCGACCGGGCGCATCGACAACGCGATCGAACTCGCGGCGCAGCAGCCGCTGACCCTGTGCACCTACGCCGACACTCTGCGCGTGCCCGCCTCCGGACGTTCGAGCCTGATGCAGGCGAAAGCGCGCGGTGCCGACATCCGCATGGTGTACTCGGTGGCCGACGCGCTCAGGCTGGCACAGGAACATCCCGCGCGCGAAACGGTATTTTTCGCGATCGGCTTCGAGACCACCGCACCTTCGACCGCGCAGGCGATCCGCGCGGCCGAACGCCTGCAGCTGAAGAATTTCAGCGTGTTTTGCAATCACGTGCTCACGCCCCCGGCGATGGCCGAGATTCTCGGCGCGCCGCGAGCCCCTGGCGCCGGCGCGGCCGGGATCGACGGCGTCGTCGGACCGGGGCATGTCTCCTGCATTATCGGCAGCCGGCCTTACGAGCCGGTCGCCGAACAATACCGGCGTCCGGTGGTAATCGCGGGGTTCGAGCCGCTGGACCTGATGCAGACCGTGCTCATGCTGCTGCGGCAGATCAACCAGAACCGGTACCAGGTGGAAAACGAGTACACGCGCGCGGTCACGCACGCTGGCAACGCCAGGGCGCAAGAGCTGATGGCGCAGGTGTTCGAACTGCGCGACTCCTTCGAGTGGCGCGGACTGGGCGAGATCGCGCATAGCGCGTACCGTCTCAGGCCGGGATATGGACGCTTCGACGCCGAGCGGCGCTACGGCATCGCTTACCGCCGGGCCGCGGAAAACAAGGCCTGCGAATGCGGCGCGATCCTGCGCGGTTCGAAGCAACCCGGAGACTGCAGGGTATTCGGCACCGGCTGCACGCCGGAGCACCCTCTGGGCGCGTGCATGGTCTCGAGCGAAGGCGCCTGCGCCGCGCACTACAGCTATGGACGCTTTCGCGAAACCGCGACGGCGGCAGCGGCGGCATGAACACGACGCGGCTCCGCCATGGCCCGCCTCTGGATTTCAAGGGTGGCTGCGTCGACCTGAGCCATGGCGGCGGCGGCCGCGCCATGGCGCAGCTTATCGACGAGCTGTTCGTGCATGCCTTCGACAACGAGTGGCTGCGGCAGATGAACGACCAGGCCTGTTTTGCCGTGCCTGCCGGGCGCATGGTCATGGCGACCGACAGCCACGTGGTGTCGCCGCTGTTCTTCCCGGGCGGTGACATCGGCAGCCTCAGCGTGCACGGCACGATCAACGACGTGGCGATGGCGGGTGCGCGCCCGCTGTACCTGGCAGCGGGATTCATCCTCGAGGAAGGTTTTCCGCTGGCGCAGCTCGAACGCATCGTCGAGTCGATGGCCGCCGCGGCGCAGGAAGCAGGGGTCGCCGTGGTCACCGGGGATACCAAGGTGGTCGAGCGCGGCAAAGGCGACGGCGTGTTCATCACGACCACCGGAGTGGGGGTGGTGCCGCCAGGCGTCGAGATATCGGGCGACCGGGCGCGGCCGGGCGACCGGGTCCTCGTATCGGGGACCATGGGCGACCATGGGGTAGCGATCATGTCGTTCCGGGAAAACCTGTCCTTCGGCACCACCATCCGCTCCGACACCGCCGCACTGCACGGGCTGGTGGCGGCGATGCTGCAGGCGGCGCCGGGCATACGCTGCCTGCGCGATCCGACCCGGGGCGGGCTGGCGACGACGCTGAACGAGTTCGCGCGCCAGTCAGGCGTGGGCTTTTTTCTGATGGAGTCCGCGATCCCGGTGCGGCCGCAAGTGAGCGCGGCATGCGAGCTTCTCGGGCTGGACCCGCTGTACGTGGCCAACGAGGGCAAGTTGGTCGCCGTGTGCGCGCCGCAGGATGCGGAGCGGCTGCTCGCCGCCATGCGCGCGCATCCGCTCGGACGCGATGCAGCCGACATCGGCGAGGTGACGGCGGATGCGCGCCAGTTCGTGCAGATGCAGACCGCTTTCGGCGGGACGCGCATGGTCGATTGGCTAAGCGGCGAACAATTGCCGAGGATCTGCTGATGACAGGAGTGAGCACACTGGTGAGTGCAATCCCGGAAGCGGTCGCCGCGGCGGTCGAAGCGACGGTCGCGCGTTATCGCCAGGATCCGCATTACATCCTGCAAATGCTGCGCGAAATCCAGGAGGCTTGCGACTGGATCCCGCCCGAAGCGATCGACGGGCTGCAGCAGGCGCTGCATCTGCCGCGGACCAAAATCGAGGGCGTCGCCGGCTTCTATGCGTTTCTCTACCTGCGGCCGCGCGGCCGCTACCGGGTGCTGTTCAGCGACAACATCACCGATCGCATGCTCGGCAGCATGGAATTGCTGCGGCATATGTGCGAGCGATTATGGATAGAGCGCGGCAAGACCTCGGAGGATGGTCTGGTCAGCGTGGATACCACCTCCTGCACCGGCATGTGCGACCAGGGGCCGGCGCTGCTGGTGAACAATTATGCGATCGCCCGCCTCGACCGGCAGCGCGTGGACGAAATCTGCGAACTGATCCGCAACAAGGTCGCGCTCGCCGCTTGGCCGCGGCAATTCTTCCGCGTGGAGGACCAGGTACGGCGCGAGGACATACTTCTGGGCGGCGCGCCTGCGCCAGGGGAAGCGCTGGCTGCGGGGTGCGCGCGCGGCGCGCAGGCGCTGCTCGAACAGATGAAAGCGTCGAAGCTGCGCGGGCGCGGCGGCGCCGGCTTCTCTACCGGCCTGAAATGGGAAGCCTGCCGCGACGCCGAGGGCGTGGCGCACTACGTGGTGTGCAACGCCGACGAGGGCGAGCCCGGGACGTTCAAGGACCGCGTGCTGCTCGCCGCGCATGCCGACCTGGTGTTCGAAGGCATGACGCTTTGCGCGCTTGCGGTCGGCGCGCATAAGGGCATGTTGTACCTGCGCGGGGAATACCGCTACCTGCTCGATCATCTGCATACGGTGCTCGAGCGCAGGCGGCGGGCGCAGTTGTTGGGCGCGGGCATACTGGGACGCCGGGGGTTCGATTTCGATATCGAAATCCACCTCGGCGCTGGGGCCTATGTCTGCGGCGAGGAATCGGCGCTGATCGAATCGCTCGAGGGCAAGCGCGGCACGCCGCGCAATCGGCCGCCGTTTCCCGTTACCCACGGCTACCTCGATCAACCGACGGTGGTAAATAATGTCGAGACTTTCGCCGCGTCCTGCCTCGTCGCCTTGCACGGCGGCGACTGGTACGCCGCTGTCGGCACCAGCGCCTCCGCCGGGACCAAGCTTCTGAGCGTCTCCGGCGACTGCGCGCGCCCCGGCATTTACGAATACCCCTTCGGCGTGAGCGTACGCGAGGTGCTCTCGGCATGCGGCGCGAGCGATACCCAGGCGGTGCAGGTCAGCGGTCCGTCCGGTGTATGTCTGGCCGCGGCGGATTTCGATCGCCGCATCGCCTTCGAGGACATCCCGACCGCCGGCGCCTTCATGGTGTTCGACCACAGACGCGACATGTTCGAAGTGGCACGCAATTTCGTCCATTTCTTCGCCCACGAAAGCTGCGGTTTTTGCACGCCCTGCCGCGTCGGCACTTCGCTGCTGCGCAACCTGATGGACAAGCTGAACAACGGCCACGGTTCGCCCTACGACTTCACCGAAATCGAGAAACTGAACCGCATCCTGCAGGCCATGAGCCACTGCGGTCTGGGCCATTCGGCCTGCAATCCGGTGCTCGACACCATCGCCAAGTTCCGTTCGGCCTATGAACGGCGCCTGCAGCACAAAGAGTTCAGACCGGCATTCGACCTCGATTGGGCCCTGGAACCGGCGCGGCGGATGACCGGGCGCGACGATGCCGGGGCGCACTTCGCCAAGCGCAGCGCGGAGGAAACATGAGCCAGAGCTTCAGCATCGACGGCAAGACCGTCGAATTTTCCGACGGACAGACCATCATCCAGGCGGCGCTCGCCGCGGGCGTGTATATCCCGCACCTGTGCTATCACCCGGAATTCAAGCCGCACGGCTCGTGCAAGCTGTGCACGGTCGCAGTCGGCGGCCGCGAGATCGCTGCCTGCACCACGCTGGCGCAGGCAGGCATGCTGGTCGAGAGCGACACCCCGGCGCTGAACGACGAGCGCCGCGCGCTGACGCAAATGCTGTTCGTCGAAGGCAACCATTTCTGCCCCTCGTGCGAGCGCAGCGGCGAGTGCAAGCTGCAGGCCACCGCCTACGACCTGGGCATGATGACGGCGCACTTCGACCACTTTTTCCCGAACCGGCCGGTCGATGCCTCGCACCCGGACGTGCTGCTCGATCTGAATCGCTGCATCCTGTGCTCGCTGTGCGTGCGCGCCAGCCGCGACGTCGACGGCAAGAACGCGTTCGCGCTTTCCGGGCGCGGCATCAAGACGCATCTGATTGTCAATGCAAAGTCGGGCCGCCTGGCCGATACCGATGTCACGCTGGAGGACAAGGCGCTGCACGTGTGCCCGGTCGGTGTATTCCTGCGCAAGGACAAGGGATTCACCGTTCCCATAGGCAAGCGGGTATTCGACTTGAAGCCGATTTCGGCCTACGTCGATGCAACCGCCGTGCTGGCAAAGGAGTAGCAGTGGATAGCGCAGCGAAAACAAAGCTCAAAGTCGCTACGACTTCTCTTGCCGGCTGCTTCGGCTGCCACATGTCCTTTCTTGACATCGACGAACGCTTGTTCGACCTGCTCGAATTGATCGAATTCGATCGTTCGCCGTTCGTCGACATCAAGGAAGTCGGGCAATGCGACATCGGCATTATCGAAGGCGGCTTGTGCAACGCGGAGAACGTGCACGTGCTGCGCGATTTCCGCAGGAAGTGCAAGACCTTGATCGCGATCGGCGCCTGCGCCATCAACGGCGGTCTGCCGGCGCAGCGCAACCACCTCAGCCTGGCGCTGATTCTGGAGGAGGTGTATCACAGCAGCGTCGCGCTGGGAAAAGGCTTGATTCCGAACGACCCGGAACTGCCGCTGCCGCTGGCCAAGGTGCGCCCGCTGCACGAGGTGGTGAAAATCGATTATTTCATTCCAGGCTGCCCGCCGTCGGCCGACGCGATCTGGAAAGCGTTCAACGACATCATCGCCGGTCGTGAGCCGGCATTGGGCCACGGTTCGATTCACTACGATTGAAATGCCGCCAACATGAGCCACAAGCTGGAAACCGCCGAACACCCGGGAACCCTGCGCCGCGTCGCCATCGACACCGTTTCGCGCGTAGAGGGACACGGCAAAGTGACCATCCTGCTCGACGAGCGCAACCAGGTGCATCAGGTGCGGCTGCACATCGTCGAATTCCGCGGCTTCGAGCGCTTCATCCAGGGCCGCCCTTACTGGGAGGTGCCGGTGACGGTGCAGCGCCTGTGCGGCATCTGCCCGGTGAGCCACCATCTGGCGGCGTCGAAGGCGCTCGACCATGTGGTCGGCGCGACGCAGCTTACGCCGACGGCGGAAAAAATCCGCCGGCTGATGCACTACGGCCAGATACTGCAGTCGCATGCGCTGCATTTCTTCTATCTCGCCTCGCCGGACCTGCTGTTCGGCTTCGACAGCGAGCTGTCCCGGCGCAATATCGTCGGCCTCGCCGCGGCGCATCCGCAGACGGCAAAGCGCGGCGTACTGCTGAGAAAGTTCGGGCAGGAGGTGATACGCATCACCGCCGGCAAGAGGGTGCACGGCACCGGTTCCGTTCCCGGCGGGGTGAACAAGGCCGTGACCGAGGAGGAGCGCGATTTCCTTCTGGCGGACATCTACCAGATCGTCGGCTGGAGCCGCGACGCGGTACGGCTGATCAAGGAACTGCACGCGCAGAGCCCGGCGCTGTACAACAGCTTCGGCATGTGCCGATCGAATACCATGTCGCTGGTCAATGCGGACGGCGATCTCGACTTCTACCACGGCAGCCTGCGCGCGCGCGACGCCAACGGCGGCATGCTCTTCGACGGCGTCGACTACCGCGACTATTCGCGGCACATCCAGGAAGAGGTCAAGCCATGGAGCTACATGAAGTTTCCGTTCCTCGCCGCGTATGGCAAGAGCAACGGCTGGTACAAGGTGGGACCGCTGGCGCGGGTGCAGAACTGCGACCATATTCCGACGCCGCTGGCGGAGGCAGAGCGGCGCGAATTCGTCGACTATTTCGGCGGCCTGCCCACCCACGCGCCTTTGGCCTACCACTGGGCGCGCATGATAGAAATGCTGCACGCGGCGGAAACGATCAAGGACCTGCTGCATGAGGATGCTATCCTCGGCGACGATCTGGTGCGCAGCGGCAAGCGCGCTCAGGAAGGCGTGGGCGTGATCGAAGCGCCGCGCGGCACGCTGATTCATCATTACCGCGTGGATGAGGACGACCTGGTGACCATGTGCAACCTGATCGTCTCCACCACCCATAACAACCAGGCGATGAACGAAGCGATCCGGCACGTCGCCGCGCGCTATCTGCAAGGGCGCGAGCTTACCGAAGGACTGCTCAACCACATCGAAGTGGCGATCCGCTGCTTCGATCCCTGCCTGTCCTGCGCGACCCACGCGATCGGGCAGATGCCGCTGGCGCTGGAACTGGTCGATGTCGAAGGCAGGCTGGTCCACGCCCTTGCACGCAACGGCGACGGCGCATTTGCCTGCGGGGAAGTTTGATGCAGGCTCCCGTCGTCGTGCTCGCAGCAGGCAATCGAAGCCGTGGCGATGACGCCATCGGGCCGCTGCTGCTCGAGCGCCTGGCGTCCTGGCTGGCCGCCGCAGGCCGCGGCGACGAGTTCGAACTGATCGACGACTACCAGCTGCAGATCGAGCATGCGCTCGACCTGCAGGGCAGGCGGCTCGCCCTGTTCATCGACGCCGGCTGGCGCACGCCGGCGCCGCTCGAGTTCTACGCCATCGCGCCTGAACCGGCGGCTGCGCAGGGCAGCACGCACGCGCTGTCGCCGCAGGCCGTTCTGAACGTATACCGGAAGGTCGCGCTCGCGGATCCGCCGCCGTCATTTGTGCTGTGCGTACGCGGCGAGCGCTTCGAACTCGGCGCGGGTCTGAGCTGCGCGGCCGAGCGGCATCTGGAGGCGGCATGGCGGCAGCTGGCGCTGTTGTGCGTGCAAGCTGACGCGGCGCGTTGGCGCGCATTGGCTACCGCGAGCGGCGAATAATGGTTCCAGGCGATAATCGCGGCATATGAATAGAATCAGAATTTGCGGCGGACGCACACAGACCGGCGGACTCGTCGTCGGCCTCGCGCTCGCGCTTGCCTCCATCGCCCTGCTTGGCGCAGCCCTGTGGTACTTCACCCGCGCGAAACCGGTGCCGGTAACGGTGGCGGTGGCCGACGTCGGGCGGGTGGAGCAGACCGTGGCGAACACCCGCGCGGGTTCGGTGAAGGCATGCCGGCGGGCCAAACTTGCGCCGCCCGCGGGCGGGCGCATCGAAAAGCTCAATGTGGCCAAGGGCGACAGGGTACACGAGGGACAGGTGCTGCTTACGCTGTGGGACGACGACCTTACCGCGCGCGAGCGCCTGGCACGCGAGCAACTGCGGACCGCCAAGGCGCATGTGCGCGAAGTGTGCGAACTGGCCCAGGCGTCCGCGCGCGACGCGCGCCGCGCGCGCGATCTGCGGGCGAAGAACTTCGTTTCGCAGGAGGCGGTGGAGCGCTCCGATGCCGATGCGGCGGCGAAGCAGGCGAGCTGCGATTCGGCCAAGACCCAGGTGGCGGAGGCCGATGCGCGCATCCAGGCAGCGCGCGCGGATATCGATCGCACGGTGCTGCGCGCGCCCTTCGACGGCATCGTCGCCGAAGTCAACGGCGAGGTGGGCGAATTCCTGACGCCTTCTCCGCCGGGCATTCCCACGCTGCCCGCGGTGGACCTGATCGACGATTCCTGCCTCTACGTGTCAGCGCCTATAGACGAGGTGGATGCGGCGCAGATCCGGGTCGGCATGCCCGCGCGGGTTACGCTGGATGCCTATCGCGGCCAACACTTCCCGGGGCGGGTGCGGCGCATCGCACCCTACGTGCTGGCGGTGGAAAAACAGGCGCGCACGGTGGAAGTCGAGGTCGACTTCGATACGCCCGGCGAAGCGAAGCATTTGCTGGTGGGCTATAGCGCGGACATCGAAGTCGTGCTTGGCAGCCACGACAAGGTGATCCGGATACCGACTCAGGCGCTGATGCCGGGCGACCGCGTGCTGGTGCTCGGCGCGGACGGGAGGCTGCAGGAACGCAAAGTCGAAACGGGCATCTCCAACTGGGAGTACACCGAAGTCAAGGCTGGCCTCGCACGCGGCGCGCGCGTCGTCACCTCGCTCGAGCGCGAAGGCGTCAAGGCCGGCGTGCGCGCCGTGGCGGAGAAAAAGGAGGCCGTCAAGGCCCAATCGCGATGATCCGTCTCGCCCGCATCGCGCGCACTTTCCTGGTGGGGGGCGAGCAGGTGCATGCCCTGCGCGCCGTGGATCTCGAGATCGCGCGCGGCGAATATTTGTCCATCATGGGGCCGTCGGGATCGGGCAAGTCGACGCTGCTCAATATCATCGGCCTGCTCGATCGTCCCGATGCCGGCAGCTACGAGCTCGACGACAAAAACGTTACCGCCCTGAGCGACGACGAACTGGCGCGGGTGCGGCGCGAGAAGATCGGCTTCGTGTTCCAGTTCTTTCACCTGGTGCCACGCCTGACCGCGCTGCAGAATATCGAACTGCCGATGGTCCTGGCGGGCATCGATCCGGCCGAGCGCAAGCGCAGGCTGGCCCTGCTGCTCGCCGAGTACGGCCTGGAGGATCGCGCGGGCCATCGTCCCGACCAGCTCTCAGGCGGTCAGTGCCAGCGCGTCGCGATCGCGCGCGCCATGTCCATGGGGCCGACGGTGATACTCGCCGACGAGCCTACCGGCAACCTCGACCGCCATACCGGCCAGGAAGTGCTGAGCGTGCTCGAGCGGGTGCACCATAGCGGCGGGACTGTGGTGGTCGTGACCCACGATCCGGAAATCGGGGCGCGCTCGCACCGACGCCTGCGCATGCTCGACGGCGCGGTCGTCGCCGACGAACGGGGCTGAGCATGCGTCTCGCCGATCTGTTCGGCTTCGCCTGGCAGGTGCTGCGTGGCTCCGTCTCACGCACCCTGCTGATTCTGCTCGCGATGGGCATAGGCGTCGCGGCCGTGGTGATGGTGACTGCGCTCGGGGAAGGGGCGCGGCTGTATGTGGCGAACCAGTTCGGTTCGCTCGGCACCAACCTGATCATTGTGTTGCCCGGGCGCAGCGAGACCTCGGGCGCCATGCCCGGGGTGCTGGTTGGCAAGACGCCGCGCGACCTGACGCTGGACGATGCGCTTGCGCTCGGACGCAGCCGTGCCGTCCGGCGCATTGCGCCGCTGATCGTCGGCGCGGGCGATGTGCGCGCCGGCGGGCGCAGCCGGGACACGACGGTGCTCGGATCGACCGCGGAGCTGATGGATATCCGCCATATGGACATGGCGCAGGGCAAATTCCTGCCGCGGGGCGATCCGCGCCACAGCCAGCCGGTTTGCGTCATCGGCGCCATGGTGGCGAACGAACTGTTCGGATCGCGTCAGGCCTTGGGCGAATGGGTGCGTATCGGCGACCGGCGCTTTCGCGTAATCGGCATCCTTGCGGTTCAGGGCCAGTCGCTGGGTACCAATACCGATGAAATCGTTATCGTGCCTTTGGCCGCGGCGCAGGCCTTGTTCGACACCGAATCGCTGTTTCGCATCCTGGTGGAGGCCAAGAGCCGCGAGCAGATTCCCGCCGCACAGGCCGATGTGGAGGAAATCCTGCGCCTGCGCCACGAGGGCGAGCGCGATGTCACCGTGATCACCCAGGACGCCGTGCTCGCCACCTTCGATCGCATCCTGCGCGCGCTGACGCTGACGGTGGCGAGCATCGCCGCCATCAGCCTCGCGGTGGCGGGCATCCTGATCATGAATGTGATGCTGATCGCGGTGACGCAGCGGCGGCGCGAAATCGGCTTGCTCAAGGCGCTGGGCGCCACCGGGCGGCAGATTCGCCTGCTGTTCTTCACCGAAGCCTTGCTGCTTGCCTCGGGCGGCGCCGCGGCCGGGCTCGCCGTGGGCGAACTGGGGCGCAGCCTCGCCGCGCAGCTGTATCCGGCGATCCCGTTCCAGGCGCCGTGGTGGGCGCTCGTCGCCGCGCCGGCGACGGCGATGCTCACCGCGGTACTGTTCACCTTGGCGCCGGCGCGGCGTGCGGCCAGGCTCGATCCGGTTCAGGCTCTTTCAAGACGATAAGCATGCGCTACGCCGATTTCGTCAGCTTCACCTACGCCTCGCTCAGGGCGCACCGCTTGCGCACGCTGCTTACCGCGCTCGGCATCGCGGTAGGCATTGCGGCGGTCATTTTGCTCACCTCGATCGGCGAGGGCCTGCATCGCTTCATCATCGACGAATTCTCCCAGTTCGGCACCAATATCATCGCCATCAATCCGGGGCGCATTCAGACGCACGGCGCGCCGCTGGGTGCGGTCAACACCGTGCGCCCGCTCACCATAGACGATGCGCTCGCCTTGCGTCGCGCGCCCTATGTGCAGGCCTCTGTGCCGGTGATCCAGGGCAACGCCGAGATCACGCATGGCGGCAAGAGCCGCCGCGTCACGCTTTACGGCGTGGGCGCCGATTTCGGCGAAGCCTTCCGCATGAGTGTCGCGCTAGGGCATTACCTGCCCGAGGACGATCCGCGCACGCCGCGCGCATTCGCCGTGCTCGGGTCGAAGGCCGCCGTGGAACTGTTCGGCGAAAACAATCCCCTGGGTGATCGCATACGCGTCGGCGGCGAGCGCTACCGCGTTGTCGGCGTGATGCAATCGAAAGGCCAGGTCCTCGGCTTCGATCTGGACGACACGGTGTTCATCCCGGTCGGGCGCGCGCTGGAGATGTTCAACCGCGAAAGTCTCATGGAGATCGACGTCACTTACGAGCCGACCGCGCCGCTCGAGGAAGTGGAGCAAGGCCTGAAGCGCATCCTGAACGCGCGCCACGGCTCCGAGGATTACACCGTCACGCCGCAGCAGAAAATGCTCGAGGTATTCGGCACGGTGCTGAACGCGATTACCTTTGCGGTCGCCGCGATCGGAGGCATTTCCTTGCTGGTCGGCGGCGTGGGCATACTCACCATACTCACCATCGCCGTAGCCGAGCGCACCTCCGAGATCGGCCTGCTGCGCGCCGTGGGCGCGACGCGGCGGGGTATCCTGCTGTTGTTTCTGGGCGAGGCGGCGCTGCTGGCGGCTCTGGGCGGAACCGCCGGGCTGCTGCTGGGTTGGGGCGCCGCGCTGGCGCTGCATTTAGTGCTGCCGGCCTTGCCCTTGCATACGCCCTGGAGCTATGCGGTGCTGGCCGAACTGGTCGCGCTCGCGGTAGGCCTGGCCGCCGGTGTGCTGCCGGCGCGGCGGGCGGCGCATCTGGATCCGCTGGAAGCGCTGCGCAGCGAATAGCTGCGGCTGCCGGTCAGCGAGCTGCAGCGGCACTCCGGCTAGAAACGCAGGATCCCGCGCAGCGCCTTTACCCCCTCCTGTACTGCGTCGGGCCGTGTAGGTGCCTGCGGCTTTTCAGACTGCGCGGGCGGGTTGTCCGCTTGCGGTGAGGGTGTGGCCGCAGGTTCCGCTCCGCGCTGCATCGCGGGGGCGCTGGCGCCGCCGCCTTCGCCCTCGGCGAGCAGGGTCATCGCGGTGGATTTGAGGCGCAGCTTGACCGCCCATTGCTGTTCCCAGGTTTGCTTCGGATCTTTCGGCCGCGGTGGATACACCAGATTCAGCTCGTTGCCGTAGGCGATGAAATTGAACATCGCGCCGTCCTTTTTGAACACGCCCGCCGGGACGGTGCATTGCGTGGTCTGCGGCGGCATCACCACCTTCTCCCCGATCAGGCGCCTGACCTGGGCCGGCGCAATGTAGTCCATGAGCGTCTGCCCCATCTCCTGAACGTCGCTCGAGGACCAGGTCACCATGTCGTTGCGGTCCTCGCCCTGGCCCATCGCCATGGCGAAGTAGCCCGTCGCCGTGGGTATGGCCTTCCATCGCACCGTGAATGCGCCGGTCGAAGTTTTGCGCACCGGTTCGAAGCTGACGGCATCCATGAAATCGTAGGGCGCGCCGACGCTGAAATGAATTTCGGGAGAGTAATTGCCGGAGACTGCATGCTCGCCCACCAGCGATGCGGAGGGCGGTATCGGGCGCGAATCCTCCTGATTGGGCCAGGTACCATAGGTGCGGCTGCGGCCAGGGGCCGGCCCACGCGGGCGCGAGATGTCGCGGTTGCGGAATACGCGCGCAGCCTGTTGCGGATTGAGACTGGCGAAGTCGATGATCACCGGCTGGCCGGGGCGCACGGTCTCGCCGCAGCCCCAATAAATCAGCATACGACCCTTGGGGCGCCGGTATTCTTCGGGTCCCTCTTCGCGTCCGGTATCCGGCGCGCGTTCGACGCGCTGAGTAACGGGAGTAAGGAGGGGCAGGCCCTGACCCATGGCCAGTCCGGCCGGAATGGCATGCATCGCGTGCGCCGCGCCGCTCGCCTGCTGCGATGAGCCCAGCTCCAGCTTCATCTTCTTGCCGCCCTGCATTCCCGGCGGCATGAAGCCGCTCATCCCCGCGGGGATGCCCATGCCCATTCCGCCCGCCGTCTCTACGCTCATCCAGTAAAGCGCGATCGGCGGCCTGATCGCCTGAGTCTGGGCGAGCAGGGGGAGGGGGAGCATTGCGGCCACGGCCACGGCAATAAAGCGGGGTTTCATAATGTGCCTCTTATTGCTGGAGATTGCTTGTTCGACTGGCGATTTATGCGCTTGGCGATCGCGCCCTGTGCAGCGGTCGGCCAGCAGCGCGCGTCCAGGTTTGATGGGCGCCGCCCCGGAATCGGCAGTTCGTAACCGGCACTCCAGCGGAAAAATCCACCCTGGGCGCAGCGTATTTGTCCAAAATTGACACCGTCTTTGACCTTAATCAAATTGCCGGTCCTGACTTGGCGTTAAATTGCATCACCCCTTTTGCTGATTTCCTCCCATCCTTCTGGGCAAAAGGGATCTTACGGGCACTCGACTATCTATTTTCGAGTGCCCGTTTTTCTTTTCCGGCACTGGTCCGCAGCTTAGCGCCGGCGGTGGATGGCAGCTTGATATTCATCAACATATGGGTCAGCGCTCGGCGCTATGGTGAAATCATGGCGCGGCGAGGCGGAAAGCGATCGTCGAGCGCCGGCCAGGCAAATGAAAGGAATCGCAATGGGCTATAAGACAATTCTCGTACACATCGACCCCAGTAAGCGCTGCGCAGTGCGCGTCGACGCTGCAATCCGCCTTGCGCGCGAGCACGACGCCCATCTGATCGGGCTGTATACGGCCGCGCCCTTCGAACCCCCCGGGTACGTGCTGGCGGAGATGGGAGCCGCGATCGTCGAAGCCGGAAAGCGGGCGGCCGCCGAGGCTATGGCGCGCGCCGAGACCGAATTCACGAAACAGGCGTCGGCGGCGGGTCTGAGCAATATCGAATGGCGTACGGCCATCGCCGATCCTGTCGATACGATGACTTTGCACGCGCGCTACGCCGACCTGATCGTGATCGGCCAGACGGATTTATCGGGCGGTTCGAATACCGCGGCTGATTTTCCGGAAAGGCTGGTTCTCGCCGCCGGACGCCCGGTGCTGATCCTGCCCAGCGTCGGCAGTTTCCCTACCATAGGCAAACGCATCCTCGTTGCCTGGAGCATGAGCAGCGAGGCGACGCGGGCGGTCACCGATGCGATTCCGCTGCTGCGGCTTGCGGACCAGGTGCATGTGATGGCGGTCAATCCGCGACCCAAGGAGCACGGGGAGGTGCCCGGTGCCGACATCGGCCTGTATCTTGCGCGCCATGGCGTACAGGTGCAGATAAAGGTGGATCAAGGCGCACAGATCGACGTGGGCAACGAGCTGCTTTCGCGCGCCGCGGATCTGGACGTCGATCTCATCGTCATGGGTGGCTATGGGCATTCGCGCCTGACCGAATGGGTGCTCGGCGGTGCCACACGCACCATCCTTACATCGATGACGGTGCCGGTGTTCATGTCGCACTAGAGTTCGGCCGCGTCGTCCAGACGCGGCCGGCGCCTATCGCGCGGGGGCTGTCCTGTGCGAAAATCCGGCTACCGCTTGCGGGTCAGCGGGCCTATGGCCGCTTGCCTGTTTCAGGGATAATCCCGCTTTTGCAAATTTCCAGGGGGCGTCATCATGACTAGCAAAAAATACATCTACGCGTTCGAAGAAGGCGACGGCAAGAACAAGATCCTGCTGGGAGGCAAAGGCGCCGGCCTGTGCGAGATGACGCAGATCGGCCTGAACGTCCCGCCGGGCTTCACCATCAGCACGGAAGCATGCCTCGCCTACCTGGAGGCGAACAAGCTGCCGGACGGCCTGATGGACGACGTGAAGTCGCACATGGCTGCGCTGGAGAAAAAGACCGGCAAGCAATTCGGCGGCAGCAAGAATCCGCTGCTGGTCTCGGTGCGCTCGGGCTCGTCGATATCCATGCCGGGGATGATGGACACCATACTCAACCTCGGCCTCAACGAAAGCTCGTTGCCGGGGCTGATCAAGCAGACTGCGAACCCGCGCTTCGCCTACGACGCCTACCGCCGCTTCATCCAGCTTTTCGGGAAAATCGCGCTCGGCATCGACGACGAGCATTTCGACGGCAAGATGGCGGAACTCAAGAAAAAGCACGGCGCGCGCCTGGATCTGGACCTTACCGAAGCGAATCTGAAGGAGCTTGCGGAGGAATTTCTGGCCATCGTCAAGCGCCACACCGGCAAGCCTTTTCCGCAGGACCCGTACGTACAGCTGGAGATCTCGATAGGCGCAGTGTTTCGTTCCTGGATGGGCAAGCGCGCAGTCGACTATCGCAAGCAATTCAAGATCACCAAGGACAAGGCGAACGGCACCGCCGTCAGCGTCTGCACCATGGTGTTCGGCAACATGGGCAGCGATTCCGGCACCGGGGTGGGCTTCACGCGCAATCCCGGCACCGGCGAGAACCTGATCTTCGGCGAATACCTGACCAACGCGCAGGGCGAGGACGTGGTCGCGGGCATACGCACGCCCAAGCCGATCGCCGACATGGAACAGGAAATGCCGGAGATCTACCGCCAACTGGTGGAACTGCACAATCAGCTGGAGTCGCACTACCACGAAGTGCAGGACTTCGAGTTCACCATCGAGCGCGGCACGCTCTACTGCCTGCAGACGCGCAACGGCAAGATGAATGCGCGCGGCATGGTGCGCAGCTCGGTGGAAATGTTCAAGGAAGGTTTGATCACCAAGGAACGCGCGCTGCTGCGCGTCGAGCCGCCGATGCTGGAACAGCTGCTGGTGCCGCAATTGTCGCCGAATTTCCGCGGCAAATCGCTGGCGCAGGGCCTGCCGGCTTCCCCCGGCGCGGCATCCGGCAAGATCGTGTTCGATGCGAACACGGCTGAGGCACGCGGCAATGCCGGCGAGAAAGTCATACTCGTGCGCGAGGAGACCAAGCCGGACGACATCCACGGCTTCTTCCGCGCGCAAGGCATCCTCACCAGCCGCGGCGGCAAGACCTCCCACGCTGCGGTGGTCGCGCGCGGCATGGGCAAGCCCTGCGTTTCCGGTTGCGAGCAAATCGTGATCGACGACAAGGCGCGCAGCGCCGTCATCGGCGATACCACGCTGCACGAGGGCGACGTGATCACCATCGACGGCGGCACCGGCCATGTCTACGCCG
>DATKUQ010000568.1:0-3259 GCA_035530495.1 Burkholderiales bacterium | reverse complement strand
GCAGGGAGCCATACGGCCTCGGCAAACCCGGCAAGTGGAGGTCCGCATATGAGCTGCCAGGCGATCATCGCCGGGGTCGGCGGGCAGGGCGTGCTGTTTGCCGCGAAGGTCCTTACCGAAGTAGCCCGTCGCAGGCGGCAGCCGGTATTCGGTTCCCAGACCTTCGGAATGTCCCAGCGTGGCGGTTCCGTCATGACCCATCTGAAGATCGGCGAGTTCAACGGCCCATTGGTATGCGAAGGTGACGCCGACCTGCTGCTCGGGCTCGATTGCATGGAGGCGCATCGCACTCTGCCCTACCTCCGCGAAAAGCGGAACGGCAGCGGTGCCACATGCGTGGTCAACGCCCGGGATGCGCGGGCGTTTCCGGATCGTCGCGTGGCTGACCTGTTGATCGAAATCGGGGTGAACGTCCATATCTGCGATGCCGACGCCGTGGCGCTGCAGATGGACCGCCCCTTAGTGGCCAACCTCGTGCTGCTCGGTTTCGGATCGAGCCGCGAACACTTTCCCTTCACCTACGATGAAGTCTGCGCAGCCACCGAGGCCTTAAGCGGAGCCGCGAGCAGGGATGTCAATCTTGAAGCGCTGAAACGGGGCCGTGCGCTCTGAAGGAGCGCTGCGGGGCATTGTGCCCGGGCACGCCCAGGGCATCGATGGTTAAGGGATGATCGACGTCTTAGGGAGTTCGCATGACCGCGCATCAACGCCAACCCGAAATGCCCGACCTGCGTGTGGTGCCGGTGGCCGAACTGTTGCTGCACGAGCAGCATGACGCGCAGCGCAGCAAGCCGCTGCTGCAACGTCTGCAAACCGATGGGGTGTTGAAGAACCCGCCGATCGTCGCCCCGATCAACGGCGAGCAGCGCTACGTGGTGCTCGACGGCGCCAACCGCGTGACCGCCATGCAGGCGCTGGGAATCGCTCACATCGCCGTGCAGGTGGTGGACTACGAAGACGCAGATCTGATCCTCGATACATGGCATCACCTGGTCAGCGGGATCGGCGCCGGGCACTTCCACGGCATGCTGCATGCCATGCAAGGTATCAAGATCGAACTGGCGGACGCGGCCCATGCGCGCGCGCAGCTTGCCCGCCGCGAGGTTCTGGTCCTGGTGGAGTACCCGAACGGCGAATCCTGGACCGTGCAAGCCTCGGGGGACCTGCATCAGCGCACGCAACAGCTCAACGAGATCGTGGACCTGTACAAAGTGCAGGGCCTGATTTTTCGCGCCAACTCCGATCACCTGCCGTCGCTGCTGCCGTATTACGATAATGTTGCCGCGCTGGTTGTGTTTCCCCGCTTTGTGCCGGCGGAGATCATCGACCTGGCGCGCGTGGGCGCGCGTCTTCCCGCCGGCATCACGCGCCACCTGATCCCAAGGCGCGCGCTGGGCATCAACTTGCCCCTGACGGCGCTCAGCAACGGCGCAAGCCTGTCCGAAAAGAACGCTCGGCTGGTGGACTGGCTGAAGCAGAAGATGGCCTCCAAGGCGGTTCGTTACTACCATGAGTCGACCTTCCTGTTCGACGAGTGAGTGGCCGAGCGACTCGAGACGGCCGCGCACCCCGCTCAGCTGCCGCCGGTCGGCGCAGAGGTGAGCGAGGCGTAGCCCTCGCTTTCCGAGGGCAGGCTGCTTATCCGGCAAGCGCCGCGGCGACGAAATCGAGCCGGTCCTGGCCCCAGAACATGTCCTTGCCGACGAAGAAAGTCGGTGCGCCGAAGACGCCGCGCGTCACCGCGGCCTCGGTCTGGCTCTTGAGCGCCTCCTTAACTTCGGCGTCGCTCACCAGCGCGAGGAAGGCTGCCGCATCGAAGCCGGCGGCGCGCAGCACCGCGGCGAGTTCCTCCGGGTCGCCGAGATTGCGCGGCTCGGCCCACATCGCGTGGAACACCGTATCGACGTAGCGCGCGAAGTCGCCTGCGCGCAGCTGCATGCCGACAGCGCCGCGCATCAGCGTCAGCGTGTTGATCGGGAAATGCGGATTGCGCTGGAACGGCGCGCCGTAGCGCGCTGCCCAACGCCGCATGTCGTCGTCCATCCACTTGCTCTTCGCCGGGATCTCGGCGGGACTGTGGTTGCCCGTTGCCTTGAACACGCCGCCTAAGAGCATCGGCCGCCAGACGATCTGCGCGCCGCGCGCGGCGGCAATTCCGGGAAGCGCCCTGTACGCGAGGTAGGAATAGGGACTGCCGAAATCGAAGTAGAACTCGACTGTTTTGGTCATCGCAATTCCTTGTTCAGCGTGCGCGTTACCAGGGTTCGATCCACGGCCGCAGGTCCATTTCATGCGTCCAGGCGTTGCGCGGCTGCCGGTGCAATTGCCAGTAGCTCTCGGCGATCGCCTCGGGAGCTACAATGCCGTCGCGCTCCTTGAGTGCATAGCGCTGCGGAAAGTTCTCGCGGATGAATTCGGTGTCTATGGCAGCGTCGACGATGATCTGTGCCACGTGTATGCCCTTGGGGCCCAGTTCGCGCCCCATGCTCTGCGCCAGCGCGCGCAGCGCGTGCTTGGCGCCGGCGAAAGCGGCGAAGCCGTTGCCCCCGCGCATGCTGGCCGTGGCGCCGGTGAAGAAGATCGATCCGTGGCCCCGCGGCAGCATGACCCGCGCCGCTTCGCGCCCGACGAGAAAGCCGCCGAAGCAGCCCATTTCCCACACCTTGTAATACACCCGCGCACTGGTTTCGGCGATCGGGAAGCGCACGTTGGCGCCGATGTTGAACACCGCGACCTCGATCGGCGCGATGTCCTTTTCGATCCGCGCGAACAGCGCGATGACCTCATCCTCCTTGCGTGCGTCCGAGCCGAAGGCATGGGCCTCGCCGCCATCGGCCTCGATCTGCGCCACCAGCGGCGCAAGCTTGTCCGCGTGCCGCCTGCTCACGCAGGCGATATAGCCCTCGCGCGCGAAGCGGCGCGCGATCGCGCCGCCGGTCGCATCGCCTGCACCCATTACCAGAATCGCTTTTTTGTCGCTCATGCGTTCGCCTCCGAACTGAATTATTTCGCCTGCTTGTGCTTGGCTGCTTTGCGTCCCGCGCTCATGCCGCCGCGGCAGCAAGTCGCGGCCGCGCTTCGCGGATCGGCAGGTTGATCAATGCGGCAAAGGTTGCGAGCGCGATGTCCGCATACCACATCCAGTTGTAATTGCCGCTTGCGGCGACCGCCAGCCCGCCGAGCCAGGCGCCGAAGAAGCCGCCGATCTGGTGCGACAGCAGCGTCAGGCCGAACAGGGTGGCGAGATAGCGCGTGCCGA
>DATKUQ010000567.1:0-5508 GCA_035530495.1 Burkholderiales bacterium | reverse complement strand
ATGGCGTAGGCCGATGGCGGCCTGGGTGGGGATAAACGAGTCATGATTCAGCTCCAAAAAAGACTGGTGCTGAGTACAGAGAAACCCGTTTATATTTGGGCGGCGGCGGCAAACGTGATTGCGATTCCGAGGGCGGCGAATGTGCATTCGCGCACGCTCAGCCGGATTCGTTTTCGTCGACAGTGTCAAGACACTGTCAAAAACTCACTTTTGCTGCACCACACAAAAAAAGGGCTTGCTTACGCAAACCCCTGATTTTGCATCTTCTAAAAATGGTAGGTCGTGCCAGGTTCGAACTGGCGACCAACGGATTAAAAGTCCGCTGCTCTACCGGCTGAGCTAACGACCCGAAAAGAGGCGCGATTTTAATTTGCCGGGGGTACTTGTGTCAATGAAATCCGGGCT
Source organism: Burkholderiales bacterium (assembly GCA_035530495.1). Classification (GTDB taxonomy): domain Bacteria; phylum Pseudomonadota; class Gammaproteobacteria; order Burkholderiales; family SG8-39; genus 2-12-FULL-64-23. The sequence continues at coordinate 5,103 of DATKUQ010000567.1, read as the reverse complement.
CGACGGCACTGAATTCGCCCCAGTTTTGGCGATAAATAACTGCGCGGGGAGCGAAAAGTCTCATTCTTCCCGCAGCATGCGCGCGTATTGCCATTTCATGGTCAGGGCCGCGCCGGTGACGATGGAAACGAAGGTCAGCATGGAGCCCAGCGCCAGCGTGGAAAAACCGCTGATGCCCTGACCGATCGTACACCCCATGGCGGTGACGCCGCCAAAGCCCATCAACACGCCGCCTATCATGTGGTTGGCGGTATCCCGGGGGTCGCGGAAGCTTTCCCAGTGGAATTTCCCGCTCGCCAACGCATACGCAGCCGAGCCTGCGACGACGCCGAGAGCCGAAGCTATGCCGAAGGTGACGATTCTGCTGGTGTCGGTCCAGAACATGAGCAATTCCAACACATAGGCCTGCGGCGCGACGAAGGAAAGCGATTCCAGCCGGCCGCTGTTGGTGGCGACGAAGGCTTCCTGCAGGGTGTTGGGATCCTCTGCCAGATATCCGAGCTTGCCGCTCACATACCAGCCGCCGATCACCACCAGTCCCACGATCACGCCGCCGAGGATGCCGTCGAAGTTGTGGCGGAAGTCGCGGTCCTTGAATACGAAAAGCAGCAGCAGACCTGCCACGATTGCGCTCGAGAGCATGACCATGGTCTTCCTGTCTGCGCCGAACGCCTTGGCCAGCAGCGAAGGCAGATCCTGGCCGGTCGACAAGTGAATCGTCACCGGGTCGAGCTCGGCCACGCGGAAAGCCCCGAACAGGCCCTTGAGCGTGACGTAGGCGGCGATGCCCAGAAACACGAACACCACCAGCGACTTGAGGCTCCCGCCGCCGATGCGGATCAGAGTCTTGCTGGCGCAGCCCGAGCCCAGGGTCATGCCCACGCCGAAGGTGAGACCGCCGACGAGGTAGGACAGCCAGATGAAATTCGGGCCGGGATAGATCGACTTGGAGAGATCGACGACGCCGGCGAGGTCCAGCGCATTCGAGCCGATGATGGCGACGGCGATCGCTAGCAGCCACATGCGCATGCGCCCCCAGTCGCCTATATTGACCATGTCGGACACCGCACCCATGGTGCAGAAGTTGGTTTTATTCGCTACCGCACCGAAAATGAAAGCGAGGGCGAAACCGCCCCAAGCGACGGTGGTCGCAATGGTCGCCGGATTGACGTCGTTCATGGGCCTCCTACCCTTTTCTTTTATGGAACCCGCGGATTCTAGTCTGGGCTGTCATCCGCGCAAGCAAAATCTTTTAGCGGCAAAATAATCCCGCCCTATGCACCCCGCGTCGCCACGCAGGGCCGGGCCGCCGCTCACTCCGGCGTCGGGTAATAGCGCGTCGGATCGGCCACGCCGGCGGTCTCGAAGCCCGCGCGGCGCAGACGGCAGGAATCGCACACGCCGCAGGCGCGCCCTTGCGCATCGGCCTGATAGCAGGATACGGTGAGGCCATAATCCACGCCCAGCTTCACGCCCTGTTCGATGATCTCCGCCTTGCTCATGGCGATGATGGGTGTGTGAAGATTGAGCTTATGGCCCTCCACCGCGGCCTTGGTGGCGAGATTGGCCATGTGTTCGAAGGCGCGCATGTACTCGGGCCGGCAGTCTGGGTAGCCCGAATAATCGACCGCGTTGGCGCCGAAGAACAGGTCCCGCGCTCCGAGCACCTCCGCCCAGGCGAGTCCGAGGGAGAGCATGATCGTATTGCGCGCCGGAACGTAGGTGACGGGAATGGCGTCTTTCTGCACGCCCCGGGTCGGCACAGCAATATTGCCATCCGTCAGCGCCGAGCCGCCGAAAGCGGTTAGATCGATCCTTATGGTTTTCTGCTCCACCGCGCCCAGTGCGCGCGCTACGCGCAGGGCGGCATCGAGTTCGACCCGGTGGCGCTGACCGTAATCGACCGACAGCGCGTGGCAGGCGTAACCCTGGCCTGCGGCCAGCGCGAGCACGGTGGCCGAATCGAGCCCGCCCGAAAGAAGTACGACGGCTTTGCGCATGGTTCGATACCGAGGCCCCGTTTCAGGTACATCGAAACGGGCCTGTAGGATTCCCGGCTAACGCTTGCCCGCGAGGCGCTGCTTGGCCTGTTCCGCCGCCGGCGTGCCGGGATATTTCTTCAGCAGCGTATGCAGGGTTTCGCGCGCTGTCCGCGTTGCGCCCATCTCGGCCTGGCAGCTGGCGATATTGAGCAGCGCATCCGGGGCCTTCGTGCTGTTGGGCCAGGAAGCGAGAACTTTTTGCTGCGCGGCAATCGCCATCTTGTAATCGCGCAGCGCATAGTACGCATTGCCGATCCAGTACTGCGCGCTCGATACCTGCTGGCTGTCTGGATAGTTGGTGAGAAAACTCTGAAACCCGGCCACGGACGCCTGATAGTTGCCAAGCTTGAACTGGTTCAGCGCCGCCTCGTAGGCCTTGCCTTCAAGAACCGGATCGGGCGTGTTTGCCGCCGGCGTCTCCTGCGCCTTGGCACTCGCCTCTAGCTTGCGCAGGCGCGCGTCCAGGTCCGTGTACAGGTCTTTCTGCCGCTGGTCCAGCGTATCGATTTGGTGGCCCTGCACCTCGATCTGACCGCGCATGCGCGCCAGTTCCTGCTTGAACTCGTCGAGCTGCTTGGCGAAATCAAACGTGCGGTTCTGTGCCAATGCCTCGAGCTTGGTCAGCCGCGCTTCCGCCGCCTTCTGGTTCGCTTCGACCTGATCCCGCAGATTGGCGACCGCCTGCCGCGCCTGCTCGTCGTCGAAGATGCCGGCGCGCGCAACGCCGGCAACCAGACAAAGAACCAGCAGCAGCAGGGCGCGCAGCTTCATTTATCAATACTCGCCGTTGTAAAGCATGTCGCTGCGCCGGTTCTGGGCGTAGCAGGCCTCGGTCTGCTCGGTGCAGCGCGGTTTTTCCTCGCCCAGGCTTACCGCCTCGATCTGGCTGTCCGGAGCGCCCATCAGTTCGAGCATTTTCTTTACGCCGTCGGCGCGCCTCTGTCCCAGCGCGATGTTGTATTCGCGGCTGCCGCGCTCGTCGGTGTTGCCCTGGATCAGCATCTTCGCGTTGGGGTGCTTCGCAAGATAATCGGCATGTGCCTGCAGCAGCGGTTTGTACTGGTCCTTGATGTTGTACTTGTCAAAGTCGTAGTAAATGCTGCGCTTGGACAGGATGTTGTTCGGGTCCTTGAGGGGATTCGCCTGTTGCGCGGCGCCAGGCGCGACCGGCGTGACTGCGGAACCGCCCTGCTGGGAATTTGCGCTCGGCGTACGGTCCTCGACCCCGGCCTTGGACCCCGCCGGGGGTGTGCTGGCGCAACCTGCAAGCATGGCCACCGCTACGATAACAAGTAATCTTTTCATGCCCTTCTCCTTCTGGTTATTTATCCGTCATTCCAAGATCAGAGATACATCCCCTGACACACCCCTAAACCGGACTAGCCGGAACCAAGCAAAGTGCCTTCGGCGGGGGAAAAGCCCTTATCCCACGAACAAGAGGGGATGCATCCCCCTTGTCCCCCAAGGGAACTTCCTTCGGGGCGTTGATCCCCCCGCGCACGCGTCCTCGCCATTTATCAAAATCTTTGCCATTTCCGTCAACTCTTGACTGATAAGAGACTAACGCAGAGGCCGTTTCGATGATTATCAAACCGCCGATTAATTGTTGTTAACAAACGGGCCCCACGCGGGCTCACGCACGTCGGCCGCCTGAATCGACAGGCTCTCCTTCACCCTGCCATCAATCGAAACGGCCGCCAGCGAGCCGCGGCCGTTGCTCTGCGTGGCATACAGGATCATTTGGCCGTTGGGCGCAAAACTGGGCGATTCGTCGTGTTCTCCCCCTGTAAGTCCCTGTGCCTGCCCGCTCGCCAGATCGAGCACTTTCAACTGAAAACGCCCGTTTTCGCGCGCAATATAGGCCATAGTCTTGCCGTCGGGAGAGATGCGCGGCGACACGTTGTAGTTGCCGTCGAAGGTCACGCGCGTAACATCCCCCCCGTTCACGCTCATATGGTAGATCTGCGGACTACCGCCGCGGTCCGACGTGAAATAGATGGTTTGACCATCTGGCGTGAAAAAAGGTTCCGTGTTGATGGAGTCGGATTGGGTGATGCGGCGCAGGTTACTGCCGTCTGCATCGATGAGATAAATCTGGGATCCGCCGTCCTTGGACAACACCACCGCCAGTTGCTTGCCGTCGGGTGCCCAGGCGGGTGCGCTGTTGGAGCCTTTGAAATTCGCCACCACGTGGCGCTGACCGGAAACCAGCGAATGCACGTACACGACGGGCTTCTTGTTCTCGAAGGACACGTAGGCCAGGCGGGTGCCGTCAGGCGACCAGGCCGGGGAGATGATCGGCTCGTACGAGGCGAGCGCGGTCTGCGCGTCGTAGCCGTCGGCATCGGCAATCTGCAGCTCGTAGCGACGCCCCTTTTTCACCACATAAGCGATACGCGTGGAAAACACGCCGCGCTCGCCGGTCAGCTTTTCATAGATGATGTCGGCGATGCGGTGTGCGGTCGCGCGCACCTGCTGCGCGGTCAGGGTAAAAGCGACTCCGGCGATCTGGCTTTGCCCGGGCACGTCGAGCAGGCGGAAACTCGCCTCGAAGCGCCCGTCGGCCAGGCGCACCACGCTGCCGATGACCAAGGCATCGGCGCCGCGGCTTTTCCAGTCGTCGAAATTGACCTGTGCCGCCTCGGTCGGCAGCGGGTTCACGTTGCCGACGAAAAGCGCGCGGAAGCGTCCGCTCCTTTGCAGATCGGCTTGCACGATATCGCTGATGTTTTGCGACAACACCTGCTCGCCGGCGAAGGGCAGCACCCCGATCGGGATCTGATTGGCGCCTCCGCCGATGATTTGGATGGACAACTGCGCCTGCGCGCTGGAACAAACAAACGCGAGCAGCAGCAAAAAGGAACGGTACACAATTCGCATGCGGGACCCTGGGAAAAGGTTCGGGAGATTATACCTGTAGTGTCGGCAGCCGGATTCAGTCCTGCGGCTTAAAATGGATTTCCAGGTTCCGTCGGAACTGATCCGGCCGGTCCGGTTTGGGCAGGGGGGAGGACTTGAATATCGCCCGTCGCACCGCCGCGTCGTATGCCTGGTAGCCGCT
>DATKUQ010000566.1:0-2127 GCA_035530495.1 Burkholderiales bacterium | reverse complement strand
GAATGATGCCGTTGGTGGAGCCGCCGATCGCTAGCAGCACGCGCAGCGCGTTCTCGAATGCCTTGGCGGTGAGGATGCGATCCGGCGTCAGGCTGGAGCCCGCCATTTCCACCGCGACCGCGCCGCTGCGCTCGGCGATGCGGATGCGGTCCGCGGTCACTGCCGGCGGCGAGGCGCCGCCCGGCAGCATCATGCCCAGCGCTTCGGTGACGCAGGCCATGGTGCTGGCGGTGCCCATGACCGAACAGGTGCCGACGCTGGCCACCAGCTGGTTGTTCACGCGCGCGATCTCGTCTTCGTCGATCTCCTGCGCGCGGAAACGCGCCCAGTAGCGGCGGCAGTCGGTGCAGGCGCCGACGCGCACGCCGTCGTGCGAACCGGTCAGCATCGCGCCGGTCACCAGCGCGATCGCCGGCAGGCCGGCGGAGGCCGCGCCCATCAGCAGCGCCGGCACGGTCTTGTCGCAGCCGCCGATCAGCACCACCGCGTCCATCGGCTGGGCGCGGATCATTTCCTCGACGTCCATGGACATCAGGTTGCGCAGGAACATCGAAGTGGGCGAGGCGAAACTCTCGTGGATCGAGATGACCGGGAAATCCATGGGCAGGCCGCCGGCGAGCATCACGCCGCGCTTGACCGCGTCGATCAGCTGCGCGCTGTTGCCGTGGCAGGGGTTGTAGGCGCTGCCGGTGTCGACGATGCCGACGATGCGCCGCTCGAGCGCGTCGTCGGTGTAGCCCGCGCCCTTGATGAAGGCCTTGCGCAGAAACAGCGAGAAGCCGCTGTCGCCGTAGCTGGTGAGGCCTTTGTGCAAGCCTTTCTTGTCCTCGCTCAAGATTTTTCCAGTGCCGAAGTGAAGCAGATTAGTCGATGCTGCTCGGGTCGCCGTCGAATTCCATGGGCGTGAAGAAGCCGCCGTGGAACTGCGCCGAGATTTCGTTTTCCTTTTCCCCGCGCGCGAGGATTTCCGCCGCGTAGATTTCGGAGTCGTCCTGCGGCAGGTAGCCGAGGAATTTCGCGTTGCTGTTGTCCCAGCGGCTGCGCAGGTTGTTGGACACGCCGTAGACCACGACGAAATGGTATTCGGGATGGTCGATGCAGCGCGCGACCAGCTGCACCATGTCGCGGTGGCTGATCCAGGTGAGGAGCTGCCTCGCATTGTCGGGCCGGTCCGGGTTGCGGAACGTGCCGATGCGCAGGCAGGCGACCGACATGCCGTGCTTGTCGGCATACATGCGCCCGAGCGCCTCGCCGAACACTTTGGACACGCCGTAGCGCGTGTCCGGCCGCGGCTGCACTTGGTCGTCGATGAAGCGCTCGCGCCGGTGAAAACCCACCGCATGATTGGAACTGGCGAACACCACGCGCTTCACGCCCGCGCGCCGCGCCGCCTCGAACACGTTATAGCAACCGACGATGTTCGCAGGCAGGATTACTTCCCACGCATCCTCGACCGCCCTGCCGCCGAGGTGCACCACGCAGTCCACCCCCTGCATCATCGCGTCGCAGGCCGCGGCGTCGCCGATGTCGGCCTGCACCAGCTCCTCGCCCGGCGCGGCCTCGCCCAGCGGCGCGATATCCGTCAGGCGACAGCGGTATTTGCCGCGGTAGGCCGCGCGCAGCACGCTGCCGATGGCGCCCGCGGCACCAGTGATCAATATGCGTTTCACGCCGAGTGCCCTTTCCGATGCAAGATTTTACGCCCCGCCTACGCCGGCGTCGCCATTCTTTACGCTTTTTTTACGCGGCGCTGCCTATAGTTCTATCCGGATTTTGCGTGGCTGCGGCGCGCGGTTTGCTTGATCAAACTCAGCATAGCGCAGCCGCTTCAGCATAGATTGGACAAATTGCAATTGTGCGCAGGGAGTGAATATGGACGATCTCTTATATCTCGGACTGACGCTGGCCTTGTTCGCGCTGAGCGTGGCGCTGGTGTACGCCTTGGAAAAGCTGAGGAGGCCGCAATGAACTGGGTCTACGTGCTGAGCGGGGTGCTTGCCCTCGCGATTTTCGTCTATCTGATCATCGCTCTGCTGTTTCCGGAGAAATTCTGATGAGCGCCAACGGCTATCTGCAACTGGGCTTTTACCTCGTCGTCCTGCTCGCGCTGGCAAAGCCGCTCGGGAT
>DATKUQ010000565.1:0-12622 GCA_035530495.1 Burkholderiales bacterium | reverse complement strand
GCTGCCACTCGAATGCCGCGCGCACGTAATCTTCGCCTTCCTCGAGGAACTCCACCAGTTTGATCAGGCGGCTGTGCTCGCCCATCATCACCTCGCAGCTTTGGCCGGGAACGTAGCTCTTGTTCTCGAGAATCATCACCGGATGATCGTGCGATTTCAGCGCATCGGGCAGCATGATCGCGCGCATGTAATCGTAGCTGAATGAGCCGGTCGACGACGCCCAGTTGTCGACCTGATGCTCGCCGGCTCCGAGTACCCGCAGCCATACCGAAACCGGACGCTTGGAGAAGATGCGGATGCCGCAATGCAGGCCGGCGTCCGAATCGATGCGGCGGATGATGCCGACCCACCAGACCTTCTCGCCTTGCAGCTGGATGCCGCAGAGCTTGCCCGGTTCGGCCCACTTGCCCAGATCCGGCGGAATATCCGCGCCCAGGCCCCATTCGCTCCGGTCCTGTTGCGTCCAGGTTTCGGGGACGGATTCGATTTCCTCGGCGACCAGATTGACCGTGCTCGCCGCTTTCGCTTTTAGGTCGAGGTCTTCGCCCAGTGCCGTGCCCGAACCCAGTTCGATCTTGGTCACGCGCTGGCAAATCGGCTTCAGGCCGTGCACCACGCTCACTTCGGCCGCGGTCGCGCCCCGCGCATAGCGCTGTGGCTGCGGTGGAGCGGTGCCGAGGTATGCCTCCAGATGCTTGATCACGGTAATGATCTGCGCCGGCGAGAACTCCTTGCCGAAGCGCAGCTCATCGCTCAGCATGTTCTTCTCGCTCAATGCTCTGAGTTCGGCCAGTTTGGTCAGCGCCTGACCGCCGCCGATAAAGCGCTTGCTCGCGCCGGGCGCTTCCTTGGCCGGCATGAGCGTCGGTGGCCCGCCGGCAGCCAGGTCGAAAAAGAAATTGGCCCCTGCTTGCTGTTCCCGCGACCATTCGGCGGAGATTGCAAAACGGGCCAGAATGCGAAACGCGAGTTCAAGCTGCGCCGGCGGAAATTGATGCGGCTCGGCCAGGTAGAGCAGCAGGATCTTCTGCAGTTCGGCGCGCACGGTGGTGTGCACTTCGCGCGCATACGCGACGATAGGCACAATGTCGAATTGCCTCAACTCGGCGAATGCGCACAGGTGGTACAGCGGAGCCCATTCCGCGGCCTCGATGCCGACGAAGCGCAAATAGCGCAGCTTGAAACGCAGGCTCGCCGCGCGCAGCGCCCGCGCCGCAGCGATCGGCATTCCCTGCTCCACGTTTTTCGCACCCTTCTCGCCATGCTCGAAATCGGCGACGCATTGGCCGTAGCCTGCGGCCAAGCGGCCCCAGTATTCGCACAGCGCGTCCCAGATGTTGCGCGTCGAGCGATCCTGCTGGTGAATCTTCGAAAAAAACTGACTGAACAGGGGTCCGGCCTGCGCCGCGGCCGCCTGATCGAGCAGGCGCATCACCGCCAGCCGGTCGTCGCAGGCGAAGCCGCGAGTGTCCTTAACCGATGCGACCCAGTGCGAGATCTGCTCCAGGGTTTCGAGAGACACACCTTCGGGCAGTTCGGCCAGTAGTTCCTGCGCGGCCTGCGCATTGCGCAAGGGATGATCGGATTTCCCGCCAAATTCCTTGATCCAGTCGAGCATGCGTGTCTCTCCTGCTCTACTCAGCGCATCGGTCGCCCTTGCGGGCGGGCATTCATTCCCTGACCAGCACCACCGGGCAAGGGGCGAGGTGTACGGTTTTCGCGGCAACCGAACCGAGCAGCATTCCCGATAATGCGCCCATGCCGTGCGTGCCCATGACAATAATGTCACATTTCAGTTTTTTTGCCTTGCTCGCCAGGCTCTGCGCGACCGGCCCCACCAGGATATGCAGGCTACAGCTCAGCCGCGCGCGATCGAACAGCCTTTTCGCACCGCGCAGGGCGTCCTCGCCCTCTTCGCGGTAATAGCGCTGCAGCGCCGCGTGCCCGATCGGCTTGATCACCCCGCCCAGAGTAGGAATCGGCAAATGCACATAGACCAGGTGCAATTCGGGCGGCTGCTTGTACGCCGCCGCCTGCCGGATTGCCGCCTTCGCCACCTTGGCCGAATGCGGCGAGCCATCGACTGCAATCAGGATTCTGGCCATATTATTCCCCTCTCAAATGACGCATAGCAATCCTTGCCGGATATGTTCCGCCAGATTGGCGGCCCTGGCGAGACCGACAACGCCGAAAGCGGCCACCAGCACGCCGGCCGCCAACCGGAGGCGCCGATTGGCGGTGAATTCGCGCAGGCGTTTGAGCGCCATTCCGGCGAGAAGCAGGTTGGGGAGGGTGCCAAGCCCGAACGCCAGCATCAAGCCGGCGCCGCGCGCGGCGCCTCCGCTCACCAATGCGGTTGCGAGTACGCTATACACCAGGCCGCAAGGCAGCCAGCCCCAAAGCGTGCCGAGCGCGAATGCCTTCGGCGCAGTATCGGCGGGCAGAAACCTGACGCTGTAAGGTTGAATGCGGCGCCACAGCCACCCACCCAGCGACTCCAGTCGAGCTAGCCACTTGTTCAATCCCGCGAGGTACAGTCCCAGGCCGATCAGCACCAGATTGGCGAGCACGTAGAACAACAATTGCACCGGGAGAATATGGTTGAACATGAGCCCCGCCCCGCCGATCAAGCCCATGATCGCCCCGGCTGCGGCATAGCTAGCGATGCGCCCCGCGCTATAGGCCAGATGCATGCTCCAAGCGCGCGACCGGCGCGGTGTCTGCAGCGTCAGCGCGCCGACGATTCCACCGCACATGCCGATGCAATGCACGCCGCCCAGAAGTCCGATCAGGAAGACGGCCGCGAGCCCCGCCTCCACGGGCTAGATGACCTTTGAATAACTCGCGCGCTGGCTTGCCTGGCGCAGGTATTTGTCGAACACCATGCAAAGGATGCGCACCAGCAAGCGTCCCCGGGGGGTGACCACGATCCAGTCGCCGTCAAATTCCACCAGTCCGTCGTCGGCGTATTCGCGCAACTGCGCCAGTTCGGTTGCGAAATAACTGTGAAAATCGATCAGGTGCGCGATCCCGATCGCCTCCATCGACAGCTCGAAGTGGCAGGACAGCGCCTGAATCACCGCACGCCGCACCAGATCGTCGGCGGTGACTTCGATGCCGCGCATCACCGGCAGCATCCCGCTGTCGAGCCGGTCGTAATATTCTTCCAGCGTACGAACGTTCTGGCTGTAGGTCGGGCCGATCTTGCCGATCGACGACACGCCTAGCCCGATCAGGTCGCAATCGCCATAGGTCGAGTAGCCCTGGAAATTGCGGTACAGGCGCCCCTGGCGCTGCGCCACCGCCAGATCGTCGTCCGGTTTGGAAAAATGATCCATGCCGATGTAGACATAACCGGCGGCGAGCAGCGTTTCGATCGCGCTGATCATGAGTTGCAGCTTCACCTCGGGCTGCGGTATGTCGGAATCCAGAATTCGCCGCTGCGGCTTGAACACGGCCGGCAAGTGCGCGTAGTTGTAGAGCGCGATGCGATCGGGCGAGCACGCGATCACCTGGTCCAGCGTCGCGGCAAAACCGCTCAGCGTCTGCTTCGGCAAGCCGTATATCAGGTCGATATTGACCGACTTGAAACCATGCTTGCGCGCGGCGTCGATCACGGTCGTGGTTTCTTCCACGCTCTGTATGCGGTTGACCGCGCGCTGCACTACGGCGTTGAAATCCTGCACGCCGACGCTGATGCGATTCATGCCCAGTTCGCCCAGCAGGGCGACCTTCTCCGCCCCCACTTTGCGCGGATCCACTTCGATCGAATATTCGCCGTGCGGATCGAGTTCGAAGCTGTCGCGTATCATCTGCATCAGTTCGCTGAGCTCGGCCTCGGTGAGGAAGGTGGGCGTGCCCCCGCCCCAGTGCATCTGCGTCACGCGCCGCCTGCCGCCCAGCTCGGCGCTTTGCATGCGAATCTCCCGTCCAAGATATTTCAGATACTTAGCCGAACGGCCGTGATCCTTGGTGACGATCTTGTTGCAACCGCAGTAATAGCAAATGGTGTCGCAAAAAGGCAAGTGGACGTATAATGCAAGCGATCTGGTCATGCCGCCCACATTGCGCTTTGCGAGCCAGCTGCGGTAAGCAGCCTCGTCGAAGGCCTCGACAAAGCGGTCGGCGGTCGGATACGAGGTATAGCGCGGACCGCTGATATTGAATTTGCGCAGCAGTCCGGCGTCGACCTGCAGGTTATTCTGGGACGGATTCATGCGTAAGACTTTTGCGTTCATCGGCGAAGTCTGCCTAATTCAAAAATGGGAATGTTGATGTGGATCAAAATTCTCCCTTGCGCGCATCCAACATGAGCGCCCCCAAGCTTGCGCGGGTCATCGACATTCATGCCCTCAAGAACGCGTGTTCCAACTGCAGCCTGCGCGAGATGTGCCTCCCGACCGGCCTCAGCGCTGACGAGATCGAGAAACTGGACCAGATGGTCTATACGCGCAAACGCGTCAAGCGCGGTGACAGCGTATACCGTTCCGAAGAGAAATTTGGGTCTCTCTACGCCGTGCGCAGCGGCTTCTTCAAGACCACGCTGGTGATGGAAGACGGCCGCGACCAGGTGACCGGATTCCATATGGCCGGCGACATGCTCGGCATGGACGGGATCGGCTCCGACCAGCACGCCTGCAACGCAATCGCCCTGGAAGACAGCGAGGTATGCGTCATCCCCTATGGCCGCCTGGAGGAACTGTCGCGAGAATTATACGTGTTGCAGCAGCACTTTCACAAGGTAATGAGCCGTGAAATCGTACGCGAGCACGGCGTTATGCTGCTGTTGGGCAGCATGCGTGCCGAGGAGCGGCTGGCCGCATTTTTGCTCAACCTGGCGCAGCGCTTCACCTCGCGCGGTTATTCGGCCTCGGAATTCAATCTACGCATGACGCGCGAGGAGATCGGCAGCTACCTCGGGCTGAAGCTGGAGACGGTCAGCCGCACATTCTCCAAGTTCCAGGAAGACGGCTTGATCGGCGTGCAGCAGAAGAACATACGCATTCTCGACAGCGAAGGTCTGAAGCGCGTACTCGGCCGGGAACCGGGTTAGAGCAGGATATTGAAAAAAGGGCATGCCCCTTTTGAATTCCCGGTACCGGGGCCGCCGAAAGTCGCCCGCCGCTGAATCGCCCTAGACCGGGTACATTTTCCCCGCTCGGGAAATAGTCTTCGACAGTCTTCTAGCGATATACCAGCACCGGAATCTTGCTGTGGGTCAGCACCTTGTGCGTTTCGCTGCCCAACAATATGCCGGACAGGCCGCGGCGCCCGTGCGAAGCCATGAAAATCAGGTCGCATTTCGCCTTCTTCGCCGCATCTATGATGCCTGAGTAAGGCGTATCGGCCATCACCACCGAGCCGTGATACTTCAGCCCTGCGGCGAGCGCCTCGGTTTTGATCTGCTCCAGGTATTTTTCCCCGGCTTGGCGCGCCTGGCGCTCGAATTCCTCCGCGGTGGGCATGTCCGGAGGTATGTAATCGCCGAAATAATAGGGTTGGAACGGCTCGACCACGTGGCAACCGGTGATCTGGGCCTTAATGCTCTTGGCAAAAGCCACTCCGGATTTGATCGATTTAACCGACAGTTTCGATCCGTCCGTTGGAATCAGTATATTCTTGAACATGGTATTCCTCCGAGAAATTGATCAACCGCACCCGCCCGGCAGCCCACGCTTCGGACAGCCATGCGGCCGCGCCGATTCAGGCAGCGGGCAGCGGTTCAGTTCGAATGGCGAGCGCTGCAAAAGACAGGTTAGCGCGCTTGATGCCGCAGCAAAAGCCCAGAACAAGAAAAATCCGATCGAATCGACCGTTGTCCGGTCGAAATTCACGGGCGCACCGAACAGGCGCATGTCGTGCGGGTCGAACAGGGTGAAGGTAACCCCTTCGGCAATGCCGGCCACCAGAAACGCCGGCCACAGGATCCACGTCAATCTCTGCATCATCGCTCGTCTCCCCTTGAATACTCCTCGCCGACCGGCAACGGCGTGCGCCCGTTGAGTCTCAACGCACCCGCCGCAGGCAGTGTCCAGTCGCCAGCCAAGCGCCAGCCGCCCTGCTCCAACACCACATGCCAGCGCCCCGCCCGCAACGCTTGCACTCGTCCCTCGTAGACACCGGGCCGGACCAAATCCAGTTGCAAGACCTGATCCATGCCGGCACGGGTCGGATACACGAAATGCAGAATCAGGGGGCCGGCCGCAGCAGCGCCACCTGACAACACGCGCACGCGGCCATCCGCCAAACTGATCTTCGCGCTTATACCGAGACGCTCGGCGGCCTCGCTGCGCCTGAGGACTTTGTTGATGGCCAGTCCCTGCTGGTAATAGTCGTCGACCACCAAGCCATCGTCGCTGCGCACCGCGAGCCAGAGGGTAATGAAGCATGCGACTATGACCACCGCGGGGCCGGCCATCAGGATCCAGGGCCAGGGTTCGCGATACCACGGCTGCACGCGCACACCATTCGCATTCATCTATGCCTCACCTCACCAGGAAGATCGAGCGCTCGCGCGCGACAATCGCCGAATTGTCGGCCGCGGTAACTTCGAATTCGATTTTATGCAGTCCAAGCGGCAGCGCGCCCTTCGCGATGCGCAGCCGCACCGGCACCATGCGCGTGCTTGCGCCGGGTATTTCGACCTCTTCGGTATCCGCAACCTGCAGTGTCGGCGCCCCGCTCGCATGAATGACAAAACGGTGCGCTACTTCCTGCGTATTCATGATCTGCAACTGATAGACATTTTCCACCCAGCGCCCGTCGACATCGCGCGACATAATCGTCCTGTCGCGGATCACATCGACCCTGAGCGGATCGCGTGCGTAAAGGCTGATTCCGATCGCAAGGACGATGGCGGACAGAATTGCGGTATAGATCATCACGCGCGGCCGCAGCGCCCGCGCCAGAATCTGGCTCCGAGTCAGATGCTGCTGCAACGCGTTCTCGGTGGTATAGCGGACCAGGCCCTTGGGGTAACCCATCCTCGCCATCACCTGGTCGCATCCGTCAATACACGCGGCGCAGCCTATGCATTCGTATTGCAGGCCGGCGCGGATGTCGATGCCCGTGGGACAGACCTGGACGCAGAGGCCGCAGTCGGTGCAGTGCCCCAGACCGAGCGACTTCGCGTCGGCATTGCGCGCGCGCGGCCCGCGCGGCTCGCCGCGCTCTCGATCGTAGGTAATGACCAGGGTATCCGGGTCGAACATGGCGCTCTGGAAACGGGCGTACGGACACATGTATTTGCACACCTGTTCGCGCATCCACCCCGCATTGCCATAGGTGGCGAAGCCGTAAAACAGAATCCAGAATATTTCCCACGCGCCCAGTGTGGGCGCAGCGCCCTGCGCTGCGACAAACAAACCGGCAACCTCGGCCGTCAGCTGGTGAATCGGGGTGAAGTAGCCGACGAAAGTGAACCCGGTCCACAGCGACAGCGCAGCCCAGAGCCCGTGCTTGGCGGCCTTGCGGCCGAGCTTGCGTACCGACATGGGTTGCTGGTCGAAGCGCATGCGCGCCCAGCGATCGCCTTCGACCTTGCGCTCTATCCACATGAAGATCTCGGTATATACCGTCTGCGGACAGGCAAAGCCGCACCACAGGCGTCCGGCCACGGCCGTGAACAGAAACAGCGACAGCGCGGAGACGACCAGAAGCCCGGTGAGATAAATGAAATCCTGCGGCCAGAAAACCATGCCGAAGATGTAGAATTTGCGCGCAACCAGGTCGAACAGCACCGCCTGGCGCCCGTTCCAGACCAGCCACGGTCCTCCGTAGAACACCAGTTGTGTGAAAAACACCAGCGCCCAGCGCCAGCGCGCGAAGCGGCCGCTCACCGCGCGCGTGTAAATTTCCTTGCGACCTTCGTACAAAGGCTGCTCCGCCACGTCTTCGGCCGCAATCAACTTGGGGTTTTTCGGCAGGTCGTTCACTGAAGCTTGCCCCGGAATAAGCGAAAGCGATCCGCGCGCGGAAGGCGACTACCGGGGATGAACTTAATCAGCGCGAAAAGCGCGGATGCCCGGCGGCGGCGCCGGGCAAGTGCCGCGCGTTGCTCATCGCTCACCCGTCTTGACCGGCGGTGCGGCCGCGCCGGGCGAATGCGAGAGGCTCCACACGTAGGCGGCGAGTATGTGCACCTTGGCCTCGCCAAGGCGCTCCTTTTGCGCGGGCATGGTGCTGGTATGGCCGTCGCTGATGGTCTCGATCAGCGTCGCTTCATCGGCGCCGTAGAGCAAGGCGGTAGTCGTCAGATTCTCCGCGCCTATGGCCGGATTGCCCTTGGCGTCCGGCCCGTGACAAGCGGCACAGATTGTCGCGAATGTGACCTTGCCGCGTGCCGCACGCGCCGAATCGTGGCTCAGCCCATTGAGCGACATCACATAGTTTGCCACATCCTTGACGCCTTCCTTGCCCAGCACCGCACCCCAGGGAGGCATCACGGCCTGCCGGCCGTTGGTGATGGTCTGCTCGATCGTTTCCGGCGAGCCGCCGTAGATCCAGACCGCATCGGTCAGGTTGGGAAACCCCCTGCCGCCACGGGCGTCCGACGAATGGCATTGCGAGCAGTTATTCAGGAACAGCTTCTGGCCGAGCGCCATTGCTTCCGGTTCCGCCGCCAGCTGTTCCAAGCCGGTTTTCTCATATTTTGCGAAAATCGGTGCCGTCAACGCGTTCTCGCGCGCCACTTCCTCGCGGTATTGCTTTGTTGACGTCCAGTGATACAAGCCGGCATAGGTTCCGAGGCCGGGATACAGCACGAGATAACTCAAAGCAAACAAAATGGTGATGTAGAACAGCCAGATCCACCAGCGCGGCAGCGGATTGTTGTACTCGACCAGATCCTCGTCCCAGGAATGCCCCGTCGTTTCCGCCTGTTGTGATCCGGACACCTTGCGCGTGGTCATCGACTGCAGCAGCACGCCGCAGGCGATGATGCTGGCGATCGTGATGATGCTGATATAGAAGCTCCAGAAGCCGCTGGTGAAATCGCTCATGTGCGCTCTCCGCTTCCGGGTTCGCCATCCTCTTCGTCGAACGGCAGCCGCGCCGCCTGGTCGAAGGCCGTCTTTCTGCGGTCACTATATGCCCAGAGAACGATCCCTATGAATATTGCGAACGAGATCACCGTGATGATCGAATGCACCGTATAGACGTCCATGTCTACCGCACCCCCTTGAGCGCAGTGCCGAGATCCTGCAGATAAGCGATCAGCACATCCTGCTCGGTCTTGCCGGCGAGCTGCTTGCGCGCGCCGGCGATTTCTTTGTCGGTGTAGGGCACGCCTACCTCGCGCAGCGCGCGCATCTTGGCCTCGATGTTGTCACTGCGCACCGGGGTTTTTGCCAACCAAGGATAAGCCGGCATGTTCGACTCAGGCACTACATCGCGCGGATTGTTGAGGTGAATGCGGTGCCAATCGTCGCTGTACTTGCCGCCGACGCGCGCCAGGTCGGGCCCGGTGCGCTTGCTGCCCCATTGGAACGGGTGGTCGTAGACGAACTCCCCTGCGACCGAGTAGTGGCCGTAGCGTTCGGTCTCGGCGCGAAACGGGCGGATCATTTGCGAATGGCAGTTGTAGCAGCCTTCGCGTATATAGATATCACGTCCGGCCAGCTGCTCCGGCGTGTAGGGCTTCAATCCGGCTACCGGCTGGGTGGTGGATTTCTGGAAGAACAGCGGCACGATTTCCACCAGGCCGCCGACCGCCACCACCAGGACGATCAGGACGATCATCAAGGTGCTGTTTCTTTCGATCAGGTCGTGACTGAAATTCATTGTTCTTCTCCCTGTTCAGGCGGGCGCGCCGGCAACCGCCGGAATGGGGGCATTGAACGCCACTTGGCCGGCCACCGTTTTCCACACGTTGTAGGCCATCACGAACATGCCGGAAACATAAGTCATGCCGCCCAGCAAGCGTATGGCGTAGAACGGATAGGTCGCCTTTACACCCTCGACGAACGTATACGTAAGCGTGCCGTCGGCGCTCACCGCCCGCCACATCAGGCCTTGCATCACCCCGGCGATCCACATCGAGGCGATATAGAGCACAATACCTATCGTGGCCATCCAGAAATGCAGATTGATCAGCGGCACACTGTACATTTCGCTGCGCCCCCACAGACGCGGAATCAGGTAGTAGATCGAACCGATCGTCACCAGCCCCACCCAGCCGAGCGTGCCCGAATGCACATGGCCGATGGTCCAGTCGGTATAGTGCGACAGCGCGTTGACTGTCTTGATCGCCAGCATCGGCCCTTCGAAGGTGGACATGCCGTAGAAGGACAGCGACACGACCAGGAACTTGAGGATGGGATCCTGGCGCAGTTTGTGCCACGCGCCGGACAGCGTCATCATGCCGTTGATCATGCCGCCCCAGGAGGGCGCGAGCAGAATTAGCGAAAACACCATGCCGAGCGACTGTACCCAGTCCGGCAAAGCGGTGTAGAGCAGATGATGGGGACCGGCCCACATGTAGGTGAAAATCAGCGCCCAGAAATGCACCACCGAAAGACGATAGGAGTACACCGGGCGGCCAGCCTGCTTGGGTATGAAGTAGTACATCATGCCGAGGAAACCGGCAGTCAGGAAAAAACCGACGGCATTATGCCCGTACCACCACTCCACCATCGCATCCTGCACCCCGGCGTAGACCGGGTAGGACTTCCACAGCGTCACCGGGATCTCGGCGCTGTTGACTATGTGCAGCAGTGCCACCGCGATGATAAAAGCGCCGTAGAACCAGTTCGCCACGTAGATGTGCGGCGTCCTGCGCTTGGCAATGGTGCCGAAAAACACGATGGCGTACGAGACCCACACGATAGCGATAAGAACGTCGATCGGCCACTCGAGTTCGGCGTATTCCTTGCCGGTCGTGAAGCCCAGGGGCAGTGTCACCGCGGCGAGCAGGATCACGGCCTGCCAGCCCCAGAAGGTGAAGGCGGCCAAGCCGCCGGCGAACAGCCGCGCGTGGCAGGTGCGCTGCACCACGTAATACGAGGTCGCGAACAGTGCCGAGCCGCCGAAAGCAAAAATCGCGGCATTGGTGTGCAGCGGACGCAGCCGCCCATAGGTGAGCCAAGGTGTGTTGAAATTGAGTTCCGGCCAGCGCAACTGCGCGGCAATCAGCACGCCCACCAGCATGCTGACTATGCCCCACACCACTGTCATCAGTGCAAACTGCCTGACTACCGTGTAATTGTAAGTATTCGTTTTGTCCATGCGCGTCTCGTAGTCGTTGTAATCGATTGGCAAAAGGCCGCCGCCGGTACGGATCGCAGCGGAACGTACTCTAGCAACAGCTTTGGATCAGTCCTTTGACGTGTATCAGACCTGCCCTTGTCCTGGCGAAACCGGCCCTGCGTGCACCCCCCAATGGTGCGAACCGGAAAGCCATAAGAGCCCCCCTAATAGCCACTACGATAGTAATGTTATTCTAATTTTGAAACTCTGACTTGCGTCAACTTCCTTGACGCAAGCCCGGCTGGCGACGGGGATTCGATGCCGGTCGCAGCCGCTGCGCGCCCCGTCCCGCTCGGGCGCCAGGGCTCAGCTGGCCAGCCGTACCGGCGCGGTGGGTGTGGCCGGGACCGGCGCATCGCCGCGGCGGCCGCAGGACGCGTCCGCCATGGCGCTCAGCCGTTTGACGTCATTCAGGCGTGTGTGCCTGCGGTGCGTCGTGATCAGCTTTTCGTCGCGGAAGCGCGCCAGTACGCGGCAAACGGTCTCCTCGGCAATACCCAGATAGTTGCCGATATCGCCGCGCGACATGCTCAGGTGAAATTCCGTGGGCGAATAATTCCGGCTGGCGTAGCGCCGGGACAATCCAAGCAGGTAACCAGCCAGTTTCTCTTCGGCACTTCGCTTGCCGAGCAGCAGCATCAGTTCCTCGTCGTGGCGAATCTGCCTGCTCATGATGGTGAGCATCTGATACGGCAGCGAGGGAATTTCCTTCGCCAGTTCTTCGAACCGGGCCACATCGACCATGCACACCGACGTCGTTTCCAGCGCCCTTGCGTCGCAGGTGTACTCGCGCGCCGCGAGCGCGCCAAGGCCGAGCACGTCGCCGGCGATATGAAATGCGGTGATCTGGGTGCGTCCGTCCCCGGTGCCGAGATAGCTTTTCACCGATCCGCTGCGGATGGCATAAATGTAGTCGAAGCGCTTTCCCTGCCGGAAAAACAATTCGCCGCGCTTGAATACCGCCTTGCGCCGGACGATGCTGTCCAGCAGCGTCGGGTCGGCGCTCTCCAGCCCCAGCGGCAGACACAGCTTGTAGATGCCGCAATACCTGCACGCCACCGGGTCGCAGCTTGGCTGAACCGCCGCAGTTGCTTGCGGTGCCTCAGTGCGATCCGACATCTCGCCCGCGGCGCCGTCCTTCATGCAGCGCTCCAGCTGCCTCGAAGCTCGTCCACCCTGCCCTCCCCCTTGAGCTTGATCAGATGCGCCAGCAAGGACCGGGCCGCCACCGGATACAGGCGTGCCGACACCTCGTCGTAGACCACAGGGAGCAGCTGTTCCAGCGTTGCCGAACCGGCGTCGCGCAGCGCGCTGAGCACCTTGTTCTCGCGTCCAAGCCGATGAATCAGCAGGCGCTCGAGCACTTCCTGCGTCTTGT
>DATKUQ010000564.1:0-2503 GCA_035530495.1 Burkholderiales bacterium | reverse complement strand
GTGACGAATATCCACAACACCTATTACATCATCGGCACGGTCGCCGGGCCGCATCCCTACCCGATGATGGTGCGCGATTTCCAAGCGGTGATCGGCGAGGAATGCCTGGAGCAGATGCCGGAGCTTGCCGGACGCCAGCCCGATGCAGTCATCGCCTGTGTCGGCGGCGGTTCCAATGCGATGGGAATTTTCTATCCCTATATCCCGCTCGACGGCGTGCGCCTGATCGGCGTGGAAGCGGCGGGCTTGGGCCTTGCCAGCGGCAAACACGCTGCGTCCCTGACCGCCGGGCGGCCCGGCGTGCTGCACGGCAACCGCACCTATCTGTTGCAGGATGCGCACGGGCAGATCATCGAGACGCATTCGATTTCCGCCGGACTCGACTACCCCGGAGTGGGGCCGGAGCATGCCTGGCTGAAGGATACCGGTCGCGCCGAGTACGTCACCGTTACCGACGACGAGGCGCTCAAGGCTTTTCACGATCTGTGCCACTACGAGGGCATCATCCCGGCGCTGGAATCCAGCCACGCGCTGGCGCATGCGGCGAAGATCGCACCGGGCATGGCGAAAGACACGATACTGCTGGTGAATCTGTCCGGCCGCGGCGACAAGGACATGCACACGGTTGCCGAGAAATCCGGAATCCAGTTCTGACCCGGTTCTAGATGACCGCGCTGCTCTACAACGAGGACGCCTTGACGGGGTTGGCACGCGTGGCCGATGCGTCGGTTGACTTGGTCATTGCCGATCCGCCTTATGGCCTGGGCAAGGACTACGGCAACGATTCCGATCGTCTAGGTGCACATGAATACCTCGTCTGGAGCCGGCGCTGGATAGACGCGGTGGTGCCGAAGCTCAAGGCGAACGGCAGTCTGTATGTGTTTCTCACCTGGCAGCACAGCCCGGAGGTTTTCAGCTACCTCAAGACGCGGCTGACCATGGTCAACGAAATCATCTGGGACCGCCGCGTCCCGAGCATGGGCGGAAGCACGCGCAAATTCTCCTCGGTGCACGACAACATCGGTTTTTTCGTCAAATCGCGCGACTATCACTTCGACGTCGACGCGGTGCGCATTCCCTACGACGCCGAGACCAAGAAGGCGCGCACGCGCTCCATTTTCGTCGGTAAGAAATGGCTCGAGATCGGATACAACCCCAAGGACGTCTGGAGCGTGTCGCGCCTGCACCGGCAGCACGGAGAACGCGAGGACCATCCGACGCAAAAGCCGCTGGAAATCGTCGAGCGCATGGTGCTGGCAAGTTGTCCTCCCGGCGGCACCGTGCTCGATCCGTTCATGGGCAGCGGCACTTCGGCAGTGGCTGCGATCAGGCACGAACGGCGTTTTGTCGGTTTCGAGCTCAATCCGGACTATTTTGGTATCGTCGAGAAGCGCTTGGCCGAGGCGCGGAGCGGCGAAAGAAGCGGGAACCGCAGGGTACGCAAGGCACATAAGGCAGACGAAGGAATAGCTTCTGTTCCAGATCTTTTTGACCAGACCCCGTCGGTCTAGAATGGACGCGGCGATTTGAATCCTGGTGCACAATCAACAGCCATCTATGCATCAGCGGTAGATCTTTTTTTCCCATGGTGAAATCTTAATGTCTCGCATCAGGACCACATTCGAGCAGCTCGCCAAGAGCCAACGCAAGGCGCTCATTCCGTTCGTAACTGCCGGCGACCCAGAACCCGGCATCACGGTGGCGCTGATGCAAGCATTGGTCGCAGCCGGCGCCGACGTGATCGAGCTCGGCGTGCCGTTTTCCGACCCGATGGCCGATGGTCCGGTTATCCAGCGTGCCAGCGACCGTGCACTGCGGCACGGGGTAGGGCTGGACCGGGTGCTCGAATTCGTGCGCGAATTTCGCACGACGAATCAGACCACGCCGGTGGTGCTGATGGGCTATGCCAATCCAATCGAAGCGATGGGTGCCGCGCGCTTCGTCGAGCAGGCAGAGCAAGTCGGCGTGGACGGGGTGCTGGTGGTGGATTATCCCCCGGAAGAGTGCGAGTCCTTTGCCGGTCTGGTGCGCAGCCACGGCATGGACCTGATATTCCTGCTCGCGCCGACCTCCAGCGATGCGCGCATCGCGCAGGTGGCCGAGCTCGCCAGCGGCTACGTGTATTACGTTTCGCTCAAGGGCGTCACCGGAGCCGGGCATATCGATCTGACCGAAGTGGCTGAAAAAATACCCCGGATTCGCAGCAAGACCAAGCTGCCGGTGGGTGTGGGCTTCGGTATCCGCGACGCCGCGACGGCCAAGGCGGTGGCGCAATTTGCCGACGCGGTGGTTATCGGCAGCGCCATCATCCAGCAGATGGAGGCCGCTCCGGCGGGGGAACAACTGTCGTGCGCGGGCAGCTTCCTGCAAGGCATACGTGCAGCACTGGACGCAAGATGAATTGGTTGCAGAAACTGCTGCCGCCCAAGATCAAGCGCTCGATTGGCCCGAGCAAGCGCGCCGTGCCCGAGGGGCTGTGGATCAAATGCGGGTCCTGCGACGC
>DATKUQ010000563.1:0-3429 GCA_035530495.1 Burkholderiales bacterium | reverse complement strand
TGTCCATGCCGTGCAATCGCGATCGCGGTCGCCGGTATGCCGGCGGCCGCGAGTGCCGTGCGCAGGGTCGCGCTGTTGTCCCGCAGCAACGCGGCGCTGGCAGTGCTGTCCGTTTCCAGGCTGATGCGCACGCCCTCACCGGCGAGGCTCAGGGCGGCCTTGAGTTCGCCGAGCTGCGGCAGATTCAGGCGCAGTTGCGTATTCCAGCTTTGCGGCCGGTCCGGATCGCGCCCGCTGCCGGGCTGGTGCTCGTCGATGTTCCATTGCATCCACTGTTGCGGCCAGATCTCGATCTGCAGCACTACCCTGGCGCCGTCGAGCGCCGCAAGCTGCTGCTGTACCAGGTTGACGGTGCGGGGGTCTATCGTCTGCATGCTCCCATGCGTTGGGGCAGTGTTTGACAGTCCAATCGCCGCCGGCGTGGGCGCCGCCGTGCCCGCGTCGCGCGCGGGCGCGTTCTGGGTGAGTAGCGCCTGCGGTTCCTGACTGATCTGGGCCAGATCGCGCTCTCCTGCCACCCATTGCGCCTGATGCGACTCGTAGAACAGACCGCTGGCCGCGAGCGTCTGTGCGAGCGCGCCTGACAGGCGGGCGCCGTTCGCAGGCGGCGCGGTCAGCAGGGGCGCGCTTGCCGATACCGCTACCGGGGTGGCGAGTTCGCCCGCTGGCAGCATGGTCGCCGCGACCAGCCGGCCGGTGGCCGATAGTTGCGGCGCCGCCGCTTCCGCCGACGCCGCCTTTATCACGTCATTGAGCGCGAACGTCAGCCGCGGTTCGCGCGCGACATAGCTGAGTTCGAGCATGTCGCCGGGCGCAATGTAGGAAGGCAGCTTCATGCTCATCGGCTGGCCGCCGACCATGACCCTGTAGCTGCCGTCAGGGAGCATGGCCTCGACCCGCGCGCTGACAATGTCTCCGGGATCGAGTTCGGGCAGCAGGCGCAGCGCATGGTCGCGGCCGCTGACCACGAGCTTCGCCGCGACTACCGGTTGGACGCCGTTCGGCAGGATGACCGGAGTCATGGCATGTTGGTCCTGACGCGTGACCGGCGCAGGACAGCGATCAGCCGCCGAGGTCGGTTTCGTATGCGCGCCGCAATTTGCGCTCCTGGCGCGCGCCGCCGAGATAAACCTCCAACTGGTTCATCCACGGTTCGGTGAATTTACGGATCTGGGCGTCGTTGGCGAGCGCCGTACGGATGTGCGCGATCTTGCGCTGCACGAACCTGGCGCCCGCTGCGGGGCCGGCGTCGGTGTGCTTGAGGCACTCGATGAGCGTGCGGCAGTCCTGCTCCAGCGCGATCAGCCGATCCCAGTCGCTGCGTTGGGCGGCATCCAGCATCTCTGCGGTCTTGTCGCAGATCGATCCGTAGATGTCGAGAATGTGTTCCTGTTCGTTCATGACTCAGATGCTTCCATAAGAAGTCGCGAGGCGGGGCGAAGGCGGGACGCCCGGTGCGGCCGCGGGCATGTCGGTATTCGCAGCCAGGGTTTCCCACGCGCCGCGCAGCTGCTGCAGCAGCTGGCGCACTTCCTCGAGCGCGGCAGGGTCGTCTTTGAGGTTGGCGTGGAGCAGGCGGCGCGCCATGTATTGGTACAGCGCGGACAGGTTTTGCGTCAGCTCGCCGCCCACGTTCGGGTCCAGGCTTGCCCTGAGGCCGCCGTCGATGATGGAAATCGCATGCGAAATCGCCTTGCCCTTGGCAGGGATGTTCTTCAGCTGCAGATGGTGTTCGGCCGCTGCGATGGCCGCGATCGCGCCGCCGAACAGCATCAGCACCAGTTGGACCGGGCTGGCGGAATCCACGATCGACTCGACGCCCACATTCTGGTAGGCGTTCATCGCTGCGCGCGCGTTCGCGGGAAACATGTGTGTCATCCTTTCGTGTTGTAGTAGTTGGGCAGGTTGGCCAATTGCTGCGTGAGGAACTGGCTGGTCGAGTTCATGCCGGCCATCAGCGCATCGAGCGCGCTGAACTGGGCCTGGTACTGCGCCTGAACCGCGGCGAGGCGGGCCTGCATTTGCTTGGTCTGGTTGCCGATGGAAGTGATCGAGGCGTTGATGCCGGCGGTCTCGGCCGCGATCGGCCCCGAGGTGCCCAAAATATCGTTGGCGGCACCGCTGACGGCAGTGCCGATGGCGCTGGCAAGCGATGCGACGGCGCCGCCGTCGGAAGTCAGAGCCGCATTGAGTTTGGTCGAATCGAGCGCAAGCGAGCCGTCCGACTGGAACGTGATCCCGAGCTGCGACAGGTCGGTAATCGTTCCGCTCGTGCCCTGTACGCTGCCGAGGATCGAGCGGATCCGGCTTTGCAGGCTGATCACGCCGTAGTCGCCCTGC
This sequence comes from Burkholderiales bacterium, assembly GCA_035530495.1. Taxonomy (GTDB): domain Bacteria; phylum Pseudomonadota; class Gammaproteobacteria; order Burkholderiales; family SG8-39; genus 2-12-FULL-64-23. The sequence continues at coordinate 1,089 of DATKUQ010000563.1, read as the reverse complement.
AAATTCGCGCCTTTGGCGGTGGCGCTGCCGATGGTGCTGTTGGAACTGTTGTAGGCTTGCACCAGCGCATTGAGCGCGGAGGTGAGGGCGCTGTTGTCGCTCGCGACCGTGACGCCGACCGTCGCGTTGGCGCTCAGGAGGTTGAGCGTGACGCCCTGGACGGCGCCGGAGACCGTATTCGTGGGCGAGGTGATGTTCACGCCATCGACGCTGAGCTGTGCATTCTGCGCGGCCTGGGTCTGCGTCAGGTTCTGGGTCGCAGTCGACGGATCGTAGCTGAGCAGCGAGCTGATCGTGCTGTCGCCGCTGACCGACAGTTGCAGGCTGCTTGCGGCACCGGTGCTGTTCGAGGTGAGGCTCAGGCGGTAGGGCGTGCTGCTGCCGTCGTTGATGATGGTGGCCGTGACGCCGGCGTTCGCTGCGTTGATCGCATCGCGGATGCCGGCCAGGGTGTTGTTGCTGCTGTCTATGGTCACGCTGACCGGCGCCTGCGCCGGATCGGCGGCGAAGCCCGCGCCGGTATAGATGCCGTTGCTCAGGGTGCCGCCGCTGATCGTGCCCATCTGGAAGGTCAGCGTGGTGCTGGCGCCGGCGCCGATCGCGGTGCTGGTGCTGGCCTGGCCGGCGGCGATGAGCTTCTGTTGCTGCGCGAGTTGGGTCACGCCTACGGTATAACTGCCCGCGATTGCGCTGCTGTCGGCCGTGCCGGTCAGCACCGAGCTGTTGCTGGCCGTCGCCGTGTACGCGGCGCTGCTCGCGGACGAAAGTGCCTGGGCCGAGGTCTGCAGCGCGGACAGCGCGCCCTTGACCGTCCCCAGGCTCGTGAGCTTGGCCTGGTCCGCGGCTTCCTGCTGGCTCAGCAACGTCAGCGGCTGCTGTTCCACTGCCATGAGCTGGCTTACGAGCGAGGAGACGTCTAGGCCCGAACCGACACCTGCCGCACTTACGGTTCCGGTGCTGGCGCTGCTCAGGGTTGGCATGGTTACCGACATATGCGCACCTTTCCTTGCTGGACGAAGTTTCAGTGGAGGCCGATGCGCGCAATGCGCCAGGCCGGAACCAAAACGATCTTCAGTCAGGCCAATGCGC
>DATKUQ010000562.1:0-3130 GCA_035530495.1 Burkholderiales bacterium | reverse complement strand
CCGGAACCGAACAGGTTCTCGGCCACGACCATGCCTTCGGCGAGCGCCACCGGCGTCAGCAGCACACGGTCGATCACGTCGCCTACGGCGTAGATCGAAGGCACGTTCGACTGAAATTTCGCATCCACCACGACCGCGCCGTTGGCGGCGAGCTTCACGCCGGCCTGTGCGAGGCCCAGGCCAGCGGTATTCGGCGCGCGGCCGGTTGCGTACATGACGCAGTCTGTTTCCAGTGCCGTACCGTTTTCCAGGGTTGCGCGCAGCGAGCGCTCGTCCGCGGCGCGCGCGATGCGCTCGATGTTGCTGTGAAATCGGATGCGCACGCCCTTCTTCTCCATCTCCCCGGCGAGAAAACCGCCGAGGTCGGCATCAAATTCCCTGAGCAAGTGTTCCCTGCGGTAGATGAGCGTGGTGTCCACGCCCAGCCCGTTGAAAATCGAGGCGAACTCGACCGCGATATAGCCGCCTCCCACCACCAGCACGCGCCGCGGCAACTCGGCCAGATGAAACGCCTCGTTGGAGCTGATCGCGAGTTCGGAACCGGGTATGCGTGGCACCACCGGCCAGCCACCGGTGGCGACGAGAATGTAGCGCGCGCTGAAACGCCGGCCGCCGACCTCCACGGTGTGCGCGTCGACGAGCGCGGCACGGTCGCGCAACAGCGCGACCCCCGCCTCGGCAAGCAACTTGGCATATACCCCATTCAGTCGCTCGATCTCGCGATCCTTGTTCGCAACCAGGGTCCGCCAGTCGAAGACAGGGGCAGCTGTGCTCCAGCCGTAGCCGGCCGCATGGCCAAAATCTTCGCCGTAGTGCGCCGCGTAGGAGAAGAGCTTTTTCGGTATGCAGCCTACATTGACGCAAGTGCCGCCCAGGTAGCGCTCCTCCGCGGCGGCAACGCGTGCTCCGAGCCGGGCGGCAAAGCGGCTCGCGCGCACCCCGCCCGAACCGGCGCCTATGGTGAAAAGGTCGTAGTCGTACTGCGTCATGTCCTTTGCTCCCGCGCCCCGTTCGTCCGCAAAACGCGTCATGCAATGATGGAATGGTTTCCCTCATGCCGCCTGAGTCGGGTCAGGGCGAAATGCATCTTTTGCTACGGCTTGCCAATCTGCGCTTTTCCGCTCGCATGGTAGCCTAATAGCCTGCACTTGGCAGCAAACGGCCGTGAGGTTCTGCTACCCTTGGGGGTGTCAAGTTCACGGGAATACGCATGAATCGACTCCACGCACTGCTGGGCAAGCTTCCGCATGAGTTGCTCACGGGCATGCGGCGCGGCATTGAAAAGGAAAGCCTCCGTGTCCGGCCGGACGGAATGCTCGCCGACACGCCGCATCCGCTCGGACTCGGCTCGGCGCTTACGCACCCTCACATCACCACCGATTTCAGCGAGTCCCAGCTCGAACTGATCACCGGGGTACATACGAACGTGGAATCCTGCCTCGCCGAACTGACCGAGATTCACCAGGTTGTCTACCGGCATGTGGGTGACGAACTGCTGTGGTGCACCAGCATGCCCTGCGACCTGCCGGCCGATGACGACATACCGCTCGGGCAATATGGCAAGTCCAATCTGGGCCGCGCCAAGACGGTATACCGCAATGGCCTGGCACATCGCTACGGCAGGCGCATGCAGACCATTTCGGGCGTGCACTACAACTTCTCCATGCCGCAGGCGGTCTGGCCCATATTGCAGCAGGCCGAGGCGCGCGGCGGCTCGGTGCTCGCCTATCAGACCGAAGGATATTTCCACCTGATCCGCAACTTCAGGCGCCATTCCTGGCTGTTGCTCTACCTGTTCGGCGCGTCGCCCACGGTATGCCGCAGCTTCGTCGCCGGGCGCAAACACGCACTGCGGGAATTCAACCCCGGCACGCTGTTCCTGCCCGGCGCCACCTCCTTGCGCATGGGACCGCTGGGCTACCAGAGCGATGCGCAGGGGTCCCTTGCGGTGAGCTTCAACAGCCTCAGGACTTACGCGGAATCATTGAATGCCGCGCTCACCAAACCGTATCCACCCTACGAAGCCATCGGCCTGCGCGACGGCGAAGACTACCGGCAACTCGGCAGCACGCTGCTGCAGATCGAGAATGAGTTCTACGGCACCATCCGGCCGAAACCGCGCTTTCGCTCGGGAGAGCGGCCGCTGTACGCATTGGGCGAACGTGGCGTCGAATACATAGAAGTGCGCTGCATGGACAACGACCCGTTCTCCCCGGTAGGCATCGCTCCCGAAACGATGCGCTTTCTGGATGTGTTTTTGCTGCACTGCCTGCTGCACGAGAGCCCTCCCGACAGTCCGGAGGAAATCGCGGCGATGTCGCGCAACCAGCATGAGGTCGCCGAGCGCGGCCGGGACCCAGATCTGCGCCTGACCCGGGGCGGGGACACGCTGGGTCTGGACGAATGGGCGCGCGAGCTGCTCGAGGGGTGCGCGCCGATCGCGGCCGCGCTGGACGCCGCGCATGCCGCCAGCGCATATCGCGATGCCTTGGATGCGGCCGGTGCCGCCATCGCGGATTCTTCGACCACGCCTTCGGCGCGCGTCATCGCGGCAGTTGGAGCGACCGAGGACAAGTCCAACATCGCTTTCGCCCTGGCTCAATCCAAACGCCACCGGCGCACCCTGGAGGATCTGCCCTTGCCGGCGGAGGCGGCGGCGCGTTATGCGCGCATGGCCGAGGAATCGCTCGCCGCGCAACGCAGAATCGAGGCCGCAGACACCCTTCCCTTCGAGACCTACCGCCGGCAGTACCTGTCCACGGATCTGCTGGGCGGCGCCTTGCTGCGCACTTGAGAAAGCCGCCTTCTTCGCAGGTGGCTGAAACAGACCCTAGGCGTCTTCACCGTGCTTGCGCCGCATGAAACCGCCGACCTGATTGCCGATCTCCCGCGCTGCTGCGAGCAACTGGGCATCCGGCTCGCGGATTTCGCGGCTGTGGAAGGCGAGTACGCCGATCGTATTTCCCTCCGCTTTCACCGGAAACACGAAGGCGCCGCGTATCCCGGACTGGGCCTTGAAAATCGCCGTCAGCGCGCGCGCATCCTTGGTGATGTCGGGGATCCACAACGGCTGCCCCGACTGCCACACCTTGCCCGCCATGCCCTCGCCCGGCGCGTAAGCGAATTCGCG
>DATKUQ010000561.1:0-5357 GCA_035530495.1 Burkholderiales bacterium | reverse complement strand
CCCTAGAAACTTTGCAGCTGCTGATCCGTCGGCTCGGCACAGCAATACCAGGGCTCGGACAGATGCGCCATCGGGTCGCCGTAGTCCGCGCGGGTCAGCGGCGGCGTCGGCAGGTCCAGCGCGGCGTGCGCGCGCTGCCATATCTGCGCGAAGATCTCGCTGCGCGCGAGTCCACGCTGATCGCCTTGCGCGGCCAAGGACTGCAGCGCCTGCTGCAGGGCATCGACGCGGGGATCGGCGTGCCGCCAGGGATAGCCCAGCAATTTCGCATCGAACACCCCGATCATGTCGCGAAATCCGGGCAGCTGCAGCAACCAGGAACCTTCGGGCACGAGCAGGCGGATGCACAATTGAATCGGCGGCACCGCCTCGACCAGACGCAGGCGCAACAAGGTGCGCAACAGCTCGAGGTAACCCTCCAGGGTGGTCCAGGGCGTGAACGGCACGAAGGTCGGCGCCATGTCTATGCCGGCGTCGCGGCACAATTGCAGTGCGCGCTCGAAATCGGCGCGCGTATGGTTCTTGTCCAGGTATTGCAGCACCTGATCGTCCACCGACTCGACCGCCGAAGTCACGAACAGGCAGCCCGCCGCCTTGAGCGCGGGCAGCAGTTCGGCATGCGCGATGAGGTGCTGAATCTTGATCGTGGCGTCGAAGCTCAGTCCGGGAAACTCGGCGTGCATGGCCGCGAGCACTTTCATCGCATGCGTGCTGCCGTTGAAAAAATCGGGGTCGCCGAAGGAAATATGCTCCGCGCCCGAGCGCACTTGCTGCGCAATATCGGCCATCACCACCGGCACCGGCACGACGCGGAACTTGCCCTGGTAGACCGGCACCACCGGGCAATGGCGGCACAGATGCTTGCAGCCGCGGCTGGCCTCGATGAAGCCCAGCCGTTTCTTGCCGCCGCCGGGCAGGAGCAGATGGGCGTAGCGCTCCAAATCGGGCAGGCCGGAGCGGTCAGGCCTCAGAAAATCGATTTTGGCCAGATGCACCACCGGCCCGACTTGCGTAGCGCAGGCTTCGCCCGCACGCAACCGCCGCGCCAGATCGGCGAGCTCCGGCTCGCACTCGCCGCCGAGGATGGTCTTCACGCCCAGGCCGCGCAGCAAGGCCTGGTTCATCGGCGCATACAGTCCGTACACGCACAGATGCGCATGCGGCGCGAGCGCACGAATGCGCGGCAGAGCTTCGACCGCGATGCGCGTGGCGGTGTGCATGCCGACATACAAAGCCACCAGGCGCGCGCGCGAGAGCAGCTCCGGATCGAGTTTCTGCAGGGAAAGGTCCAGGCAGTGCACCGCGAAGCCGTCCCGCTTCAGCCATGCGGCGGGCTCGGCCAGCGCGAACGGCTGCCGGCCGAGTTCGTAGGGGTTGATCAGCACGAGCTCGAAGCGCGCCGCCGCGCCGGCCTGCCGTCCTTCGCCGGCATCTTCGAACAGCTGGGAAGCGCTGCCGCTATCCATGCGCAGCTACTTCGACTTGGGGCGCTGCTCGAACGCGCCCGTCGCAGCTTCGCGGCTTGCGCCCGCCTCCTGCAAGCGCTCGAGATAGCGCGCCCACATTGCGTCCTGGTTTTCACCCAGGTTATAGAAATAATCCCAGGAATAGAGACCGCTGTCGTGCCCGTCGGAAAACGTCAGTTGCACCGCATACGAGCCCACTGGCTCGATATTGCTGATGTCCACATCCTTCTTCCCGACCTGCAGAACTTCCTGTCCCGGCCCGTGGCCGCGCACCTCTGCCGAAGGCGAGTAGACGCGCAGGAACTCGAACGGCAGCCTGAACCGCCTGCCGTCGTCAAAGGCGATTTCCAGCACGCGCGATTTCTGATGCAGCTTGATTTCGGTCGGGGACCGGGTAGTTTTGTCTGAGCCTGCCATGAGATCTCCTCGTTTCGCGATACCCCAATGGTAATGGCATTGTAAGCGCGGAGGGCGCCTGATTTGCTGCGTGCTGCAGAAAACGACCGGGCCGCGCTAACCCGTGGAACCCACCGCGGTGCCGGCTTTGTCCACACTGAGCGTGTGGATTTGCCCGACAGTTTCCGGCAGAGGTAGTTCCCAATTGTTTTTTAAACTTGATATACATCAAAACACGGAATGCTAATATCCGCCAACATGCCGAGCAGTAAGACTCCAGCCCAGTTATTGAATTGATGGAGTCATAATAAGCCGCGATAGCGGTAAGCGTGTGGAATCCCATTTTTGCTTAAGGAAGAGCAATGAACGCATGGTTGATGGATGTTTTTTTTGCCGTGTTCGCGCTATTGGCGTTTACCGGCCTGTTTTTCTTCGTGGCGACCAGGGGAGCGCTGCTGTTGCGCGGGCTGTCGGCAGGTTTGCATAGCGACAAGGCGCATGTGTATCCGATCTATTCGAACATGCGGCTGATCAAGCTGGTCGACTTTCAACCCGTCATCTCGGCGATTTTGCTGTTTCAGTATCACCACCTGGTGTCGAAGATCGTCGCCGACCTGAAGCAAATGGATCTGCGGAACAAAAAGGTGCTGATCACTTCCTGCGCATTCGGCAATGTGATTCCGCGCGTAGTCAAGGCCGCGCTCGATTCGGGCGCCGAGCGCGTGCTGATCGCCGACATCATCCAGAACGAACTGGTGCACGCCAAGACCAAACTGCGCGAGTACGGCGGAAAAGTGGAATATGTCGAGGACAATGCCACGTCGATGACGCTGAACGATGGCGGCGTCGACGCCAACGTCATATTCTTTCTGCTGCACGAGCTGCCGCACCACCTGAAAGGACAAGCCCTGAACGAGGCCGGGCGCATGCTCGCCCCGGGCGGCAAGCTGTTTCTGGCGGAATTCCACCGGCCGCAGCCGTGGGTCTTGCGCGCGCTGAGCTGGACTTATTTCAAGGTATTCGAGCCGCTGGGACTGGCGCTCTGGGATACCCACGATCCGGTCGACCATCTGGAAAGCGTGGGCGGATGGAAGTGCGAGCGCACAACCTACTTTTTCGGGAATTTTCAAATCATCGCCGCGACCAAACAGTAACAGGCTGCCGGCAGACTGCGCAAAAAAGGCTCCATGCGGAGCCTTTTTTGTTTGCGGCTAAACATCCGATATCGCGAGTCCGGCCGCACGCTCAGATGCGCAGCCAGCCGCGCTGCGACGCATGGTGCGCCAGAATCCCGAACAGCACGGCCGCGCCCACGTTCCAGATGGCGAAGGCGGCCGTCGCCAGCACCACGAAGCGGTCGGCCTTTTCCGCGCCGCTGTCCCGGCTTCCCAGCGCGAGCTGCAAGCCAGCCAAAAACAAAATGACACCGAGGACGCTCTGCGGAAAGATTCTGAATACGGTGCCTATCGACGCCGACAGGAACAGTCCGGCGGCGAGCAGAATGCTGCCGAGAATGATGGACGATCCGCCGGTGCGGGCACCGAACTGGACGTGACCCGCCATGCCGCCCGCCCCGTGGCACATCGGTATGCCGCCGATCAGGCTGGACGCGACGTTCATCAAGCCGGTGGATAGCGCTACGGAACGCTCGCTGACCGGCCGGTCCGGAAACAGCCGGTTGTTTTCCTCGGTGATTGCGACGAAGGCATTGCCGAAGGTCAATGGCAGTTGCGGCAGTGCGAGCAGAAACAAACCCGTCCACAGATCGTTCGCGGACAACGAATGCCAGGCCAGGGCCGGCAGTTTGAACCCGGGCCTGAGGGCGCGCAGATCATGTACCAGACCGGGCTGCCCGATCAGCGCGATCGCCACCCCGATGGCGAGCAGCAGCAGCATCGCCGGCACCCTCGGGCGGCCGAGCATCAGCAGCGTCAACGCGAGCAGCAGGCCCGCGACCCAGGGACTGGCGGACATCATGCGTATGCCCCCGAGCATGAAGGAGAAACCAAGGCCCATGACCACGCCGAGCAGCGCCGAGCGCGGCACCCAGCGCGTCGCCCGCCTGCCCAGGCCGGTCACGGCCAGGACTATCCACAGCAGACCCGTGGTCAGCGCGGCGCCGATCACGGTGGCCGGCACTACGCCCAGCGCGATCATGGTCGGGCTGACCGCGGCCGCGCCGATGGCCTTCATCGGCTGCACCGGAAACGGCGTGCGGTAGAGGGATCCGGCGGCGATCAGCGAAACGCCGAAGGCCACCAGCAGCCCGTTGGCGTCCATTTTCAGGATCGAGACGTAGGCGGCGACGAAAGGGATCAGCGTACCCAGATCGCCGAAAGCCCCGGCCCATTCGGGCAGGTCGAAGCGGTTCGGCGGGCGCATGGACTTATCGTGCATAGGCCGGGAATCATACAAGACTCCCGACTGTGCCGGTAGCGCCGGAACATCAGCGCAGCAAGGTCACATAGATCGCGGCAATGATGGCCGAGGAGATCACGCCGCAGATGCTCGCCCCCATCGCCCAGGGGAGGATCATCGCGACCTTGTTGGCATCGCGCGCCGACTTCTGCGCCACCTTGGCCGTCGTCGGCACGCAGGACACGCCGGCGATGCCGATCACAGGGTTGAACGTGCGGCCGCTGGTCCAATAGACGATATATCCCCCGATGAGCCCGCCGATGCCGGAGATCAGCAGCGAAAGCATGCCCAGAACCAGCAGCGTGAGCACCGTGGGGTTGAGGATGGTGCCGGCTTCGCACAGCACGCCGAGCAGCAGCCCGAGGAAGAAGGTGGAGCCGTAGAGCACAGGACCGCCGATGAAGTCGATGAACTGGGTCACGCCGGACTCGCGGATGACGATGCCCAGGAAGAACGACATGAACAGCGGCGCCGCCACCGGGAACAGCAGGCAAAGCAGCACGGACGCGACGACGGCGAAGGTCATTTTCTCGGCCTTGGACGCCTTGGGGTTGCTTTTGGTATCCATCTTGATCCCGCGCAGCTCCTTCGGAATCAGCAGCTTGATCAGGTAGGGGTAGACGGCATACGTCAGGCTGAGATAGAGATAGGCCACGATCGTGATCGGCACGAAGATGTCCTTGGCGAGGATCAGCGAGGTGTACAGCACCATCGGGCCGTCGGCGCCGCCGATCATCGCGATCGAGGCGGCTTGCTTATAGGGAATGCCGAACGCGACGGCGATCGGAAACGTCACCACCGTGCCGAGCTCCGCGCACACGGCGATGAACATGCTGCGAAACGGCGAAATCAGCACGTAACCGATGTCAGAAATCACACCGATGCCCATGAATATCAGGCAGGCGATCAAGCCGTTGCTGAACATGAACGTATAGATCGGCTGCAGGAAATCGATCTGCAGCACATTGACCAGCGCATTCGGCTCGCTCGCCATCGGGTCGAGAAAAATCGTTCCGGTGGTCGTCGCCGAGAGATAGAGAACGCCGGCGTTGACCGAGGACATGCCGAAGCCCATGG
>DATKUQ010000560.1:0-11010 GCA_035530495.1 Burkholderiales bacterium | reverse complement strand
AATAGGCAATTACGTAACGAAAGGGGATTCAACATGGGGCAACTCACAAACCATCCGGTAGTGCTACGGCCGGAATATAAAAACGATGCGACCGCGCAGGCTGTCAAAAGGCTGTTGGACAGATGCGATATGCATCAGGGGGGAAGCACTTATCCGCTGAACCACTTCGTCTTATCCCTCTACAACGGCGAAATGTGGGCACCAAATATGCAGGCACTTTGCTACCGTATCGACAAGACGGATTTCGAAGATGTCCTCTCCGTGATGCGTGGTTACTCTAATGCGGGTAAAGAGCTACACGAGTACTTCGTCCAGGGAAATAGGCTGTTTGAAGACATCGCGGGCCGCGTTCGCCTGCGTGAGACCGGCTGGTTTTGCGGTGACTATGCCGTACTGCCGCTCGAATCGTATCTGGACGCCGTCATCGAACGCATCGCGCGTTACGACGGAAGAGCACGGGCGACCGAGTTGGTATTGCGCGCAAAAGCTGACGGGTTTTTCAACCGTCACGATATTTGCGAAGAGTCGCGTCGGCGCGGTTGCGTCGAAAAAGACGCTGAAGCCATTGTGGAACAGGACGAGCTAGACGCCCGCCGGCAGGCAAGGGCACGCAAATCCCTTCTCGGGGATGACCTATAGGCACGCTCGACCGGTTGCCGACAAATGTTGCCGTCGACGGCGCGACAGAGGTGATTTACGGGGCACGCTAGCGTGCCCCGTTTTGCATGGACATAGCAATTCCTGGTTGGCCCATTGCCGTGCCCCGTGAGGGCGCGTAATGGGGTGCTACAAGGCTTGCACGAGCGCAGGTAGGTAGAACCACCAAGGGAAGGGTGAGGATGGGTGCAGGGGTAGCGCAGCGATGGTGCAAAATTTACGTGTCTCAAAACTCGAAGCGGCACTACGACGAGCCCGAGTACGGGTATAATCCGAAGCAGCGGCGTGACCAATGGTTTTGGCCACGCCAGCGTTTTGGCCACGGCATGTCCAAAACGTAGAGTGCAAGTCATTGATTATAAATGGGGCGTTAGCTCAGTTGGTAGAGCAGCTGACTCTTAATCAGTTGGTCGTAGGTTCGACCCCTACACGCCCTACCACAAACACAAAGGGTTAGCTTCGGCTAGCCCTTTGTCATTGTGGCGGCTGTGGCGCGTTTCCCGCCTCCCAAGCATTCCGCTTTACCGCTTGCTGCCCTGGCATTGAAGCCGTCCTGGCGGAACCCTTGCGCGGCTTTGTGCTAGCCTTCGAGGCTGGCCGCAAATCCGGGCCTTGCTGATACGGGGAACGCGGGCTGGCTGAAATCGGCCCCGGAATTTGGACGTCTCCAATCCGAGGCAATTGCCGGCGACGGAGGAAAAATGCTGATCGGCCCGCGATCGCAGGATCGACCTTTCCATTACGGACCCTTTCCGCTCGAGACCCTGCCGCGCGACGATGCCGTGCTGGAACGGGAGCGTCTGTTGCCGGCGCTATCGATTCCCCCGCGGGAAGCTTCCGCAGATCTGCTCGCGCGCGCGGCGGGCCGCTATCGTGAAATCTTCGCGCGCTTCATCGAGGGCGGGGTGGCGCCTGCGCGCGCGCCGCTACCCGAGGCGCTCGAGCCGCGCGTGGTGGACATCAAAGGCTGCGCCTATTTCCTGGACGCGAGCCAGGTGGGCATTTGTCGCATCCCGGACTCGGCCTGGCTTTCCGGCTCGCGGCAGCCAGGGCATGATTTCGCCGTCGTCATTCTGGTCGAACACGCGCGCCCGCCGGAGACGGACAACCTCGCCCACGGCTGGACCAGGGACGCGCCCCGCGCGGTCGCCGACATGCGCGCGGCCGAAATCGTCGCCGTGCTTGGGGGGCATATCCGCTGCATGGGATTTGCCGCGCGGGGGCATTTCGCGGGATACGCTACGCTCGACCTGGAAAAACTGGCGGTGCTCTCCGGCCTCGCAGTGCGTACCGGGCAGGCAATCGAGAATCCGTATCTGGGGCGGCAATTCTCGCTGGCGGCCGTTTCCTCCGACTACGAATTGGTCGCCGACCGGCCGCTACATGCCGCAGCACTCGATGCCAAGGGGCTGCGCTACTGGTGGGGAATTAACGGGGCGCAGTCGGGACGGGAACGCGGGCGCCAGTCGAAGCGCGCTTCTCACCTGAGCCGCTATCCGATGGAGACCGTCAAACGCGTGGATCGTCCGACGACGCTGATCCTGGACGAGGAGGTGCCGCGCGTGCCCAAGCGCGCCGCGTTCTTCCAGCGGGCGCTGCACGGCGACCTGGGCGAAAAGGCGAAGCGGGAGCGGAAGCGGTTCGCTTTCAAAACGCCGTTTTCCTACAGCCTGCTGCAATCCATCCGCGCCCTGGTTCCGTTCCAGGATGGCGAGCTGAGCGCTAGCGAGGACGGTGGCCTCGGCGATCCGTCGGCTAATGCACGCGCGCTCAAGTCTCTGTCGTATTTCCTCGGGTCCGACCTGACGGGGATCTGTGAAATTCCCCGCTATGCGTGGTACTCGCACCAGGAGGACGGAACCGAGATCGAGCCCTATCACCGCTATGCCATCGTGATGCTGATCGACCAAGGCTACGATACGATGGAAGGGGCCAGCGGCGACGACTGGATTTCCGGCGCGCAGTCCATGCGCGGCTATCTGCGCGGGGCCGAGATCGCCGGCGTCATGGCGGAATTTCTGCGCGGCAAGGGCTTCCCCGCGCGCGCGCAGACCAATGCTGACAGCGATGTGCTCCAGCTACCGCTGGTCCTTTGGTCCGGACTCGGAGAGTTGAGTCGCATCGGCGAACTGGTGCTCAATCCCTTCGTCGGGCCCAGGTTCAAGTCGGTGGTGCTGACTACGGACCTACCACTGGAGGTGGACCAGCCGATCGACTTCGGCCTGCAGTATTTCTGCGACAACTGCCGGAAATGCGCCAGAGAGTGTCCCTGCAGCGCGATTCCGTTTGGCGACAAAGTGATGTTCAACGGCTACGAGATATGGAAGCCGGACGTGGAGCGCTGCGCGCGTTACCGCGTGACCAATCCGAAGGGTTCGGCCTGCGGCCGTTGCATGAAGACCTGCCCTATCAACAAGGTAGTGGACGCGGACGGCGGATGGTTGACGCGCAGCGCGAGCTGGCTCGGCATCAACGCGCAGTGGCTCAAGCCGCTGCTGGTACCGGTCGCGACCTGGCTGGACGACCGTCTAGGCAGCGGCATGCGCAATCCGGTCAAGAAATGGTGGTTCGACCACGAGTGGGTCGATGGCAGGGCGGTAACGCCGAAAGCCACGAATCGGCGCGACATCGATCCGCACAAGAAGATCGACGCAGCAAACCATCCGATTGCCTATTACCACGCAAATATGATGCCGCCGCCGGACCAAGCCGGCACGGTCGAAGTGGATCGCAAGGCCGCGCTGGCTGCGGCCGCGCTGATCGAAACGCCGGAGCAGGCGCGCCTGCGGGTCGCAGCCGGCGGCGCTGTCCCGCCGCATTACATCCCGACACGGCCAGTCGGAGAGGCGAGGAAAGCCGGAGCGGAGGCGGCGGCGAGCCCGTATGAGTGACGCGGTCGCCCCCCGGCCGGAGTGCGTCTTTTCACCGCTGAGTTAACCGCATTTTTCCCCGGTTGTCCCGCTGTTTGATCTAGGTCAAAACACCTCTGCACTCGCGGGAAGATACTTGCCTAGTCCTGTTGGTGGAAGATGCGTTGAATGGTATCAGTGTGAATCATCGGTCCAGGGAATCAGCGTATTTGCTCGCGTACGGCGCGGGCCCGAGGAACTGCCCCGGATTGAACTGGTCGAGCCGAAAGCAGGTTGAATAAGCACCGTCAGCGGCGCTGACGGAACGGCGGATCCCACCAAAACCCCACATCCGATAGACAAGCCGGCAAAGGCGGGCCGATATGAAGGCGAATGCAATGTCCAATTTCGAAATCGTGACGCGCGAGGATTTCTCCGACGTCACCTATCTGCTCGAGGTGCGCCATCCGCTGATGGCGAAGGCGGCGAAGCCGGGGCAGTTCGTGATCGTGATGCTGAACGAGCACGGCGAGCGTATCCCGCTCACCATTGCGGACTTCGACCGCAAGAAAGGAACGATCACGCTGGTGATCCAGGCGGTGGGCAAGACGACCCGGCAGATGCAGCAGGAATGTAAGGTCGGCACCTCGCTCTACGGCATGGTCGGACCGATGGGCATTCCCACCCACATCAGCAAGGCGAAGAAAGTGTTGTGCGTCGGCGGCGGCCTCGGCGTTGCGCCGGTGTTTCCGCAGGCGCGCGGCTACAAAGAAGCCGGTGCGTACGTAATCGGGGTCCTCGGTTTCCGCAACAAGGATCTGGTCTTCTGGGAAGACAAGTTCCGCTCGGTCTGCGACGAACTTATCCTGTGCACCAACGACGGCTCGGCCGGTATGAAGGGTTTTGTCACCGACGGCATCAAGGTCGCGCTGGCGGGACACGCCGACATCGAGGAAGTGGTCGCGATCGGCCCGCCGGTGATGATGAAGGCGGCCGCCGACGCGACGCGCGCGGCCAAGATCAAGACCATGGTGAGCGTCAACCCAATCATGGTCGACGGCACCGGCATGTGCGGCGGCTGCCGCGTGAAGGTCGGCGACAAGGTGAAATTCGCCTGTGTCGACGGTCCGGACTTCGACGGCCACCTGGTCGATTTCGACGACCTGATGGTGCGCCTTTCGCGCTATACCAAGGTGGAAAAGGAAGCGCACGAGCGCTGGTCGGAGAGCTGCCGCATGACCAAGCAGGTCGGCGCGCACGCGCTCGATGCCCTGGCGCGCGGGCACGCGCAGCAGGCCGAATTGCTCGAGCTGCCCGATCCGTTCGAGGACGCGCCCGGAGGTTGATCGATTTAACGGTTGATGTCGCGGCACGGCAGCGACGCTGGCCCGCCGCGATTCGCATAGTGGCTAAAGGATAGAGAGATGGCGAAGAAAAAGACGATACGCACCATACCGCAGGAACGCACGCCGATGCGCGAGCAGGATGCGCAGGCGCGCGCAAAGAATTTCGAGGAAGTGGCCTGCGGCTACAACCTGGAAGAAGCGCTGCGCGAATCCGAGCGCTGCCTGATGTGCCCGGACCAGCCCTGCGTGGCGGGCTGCCCGGTGAGCATCAACATCCCCGGTTTCATTCAGAAGATCAACGAAAAGAACCTGCGCGGCGCCTACGATATCCTCACCGACACCAATCTGCTGCCCTCGATCTGCGGCCGCGTCTGCCCGCAGGAAAACCAGTGCGAAGGCGTGTGCACCGTGGGCGATTCGCTGGAGCCGGTTGCGATCGGGCGCATGGAGCGCTTCGTCGGCGACACCGCGATCAAGGAAGGCTGGGTCAACATCCCGTATATCGAACCCAACCGCTTCCGCGTCGGCATCGTCGGCTCGGGGCCGGCCGGCATGGCCTGCGCGGCGGACATGGCCAAGGCGGGCTGCGATGTCACCGTGTACGAGGCCTTCCATCAGGCGGGCGGCGTGCTCAAATACGGCATTCCCGATTTTCGCCTGCCGAATACGGTGATCGACGCCGAGATCAACAATCTGAAAAAGCTCGGCGTCAAGTTCGAATGCAACACCCTCGTCGGTCGCCTGTTCACGATCGAGCAGATGATAGACGAAATGGGCTTTCACACCGTGTTCATCGGCGTCGGCGCGGGCTATCCGACCATGCTCAACATCCCCGGCGATTCGTCCAACGGCGTGCTCTCGGCGAACGAACTGCTGACGCGCTGCAACCTGATGCGCGCGCGCGATTTCCCCAATTACGACACGCCGCTGCCGATCGGCAAGCGCGTCGCCGTGGTCGGCGCGGGCAACACCGCGATGGACGCGACGCGCGTGTCGCTGCGCCTGGGCGCGGAGAAGGTGTACTGCGTCTATCGCCGTTCGCGCACTGAGGCGCCGGCGCGCGCGGAGGAAGTGCATCACGCCGAGCAGGAGGGGGTGGAATTCCACTGGCTCACCGCTCCGGTTGCGGTGCTCGACGACGGCAAGGGCAATGTGCGCGGCATGCGCTGCGTGCGCATGGAACTGGGCGAGCCGGACGATTCCGGCAGGCGCCGGCCGGTGCCGGTCGCGGGCAGCGAATTCGATTTCGAGACCGATCTGATCGTGTATGCGATCGGTACGAATGCGAACCCGATCATGGGACAAACGTCGAAACTCAAGCTGAACAAATGGGGCTATATCGGCGCCGACGACAGCCTGGCCACCTCGGTGGCGGGCGTATTCGCAGGCGGCGACATCGTCACCGGCGCGGCAACGGTGATCCAGGCCATGGGCGCGGGCCGCAAGGCGGCGCGCAGCATGAAAGCTTATCTCGGCATCCGCGACCCCGGACTTCCCTATGTCGACGCGGCGGCCGCCGGGACACTATTCGGCATCGATGCGCGCGAGCGCAATTTCGCGCGCGTGCGCATCGCCTAGTCGTAAGGAACCCCGCCGCGCGCAGCGGCGCAACCGCTAAACAGCAGCTACGGAAAAGACATGAATGAGATGACCATAGAGAAGTCGCTTAACAAGCCCGGCAAGAAGGCTGGATCGTCCGCGGGCAGGAAAGCGGCGATGAAGCTGAAAGAGCACATCGTCGAAATCATCAGCGATTCCGGCGAGGGCGCGCAGAAATGCGGCCAGTCGCTGGGCGCGATCGCGGCGCAGATGGGCAACGGCATCTGGACCACGGAAATCATCCCGGCCGAGATCCGTCCGCCGGCGCGCAGCGTTGCCGGGGCGAGCGGCAACCGCATTCGCATCGGCGCCGGATACATCACCAACGGCGGCGACGAGACCGACCTTGTGGTGGCGTTCAACGAGCAGGTGCTGCTCGGACGGGTGCGCGCGAAGGAACTCAAGCCCAATTGCATCATCCTGCTGGAGAACATGTGGCGCAGCCACTCCGACCCGAAGATAGTCGCGTCCTACATCGAGACCCATGACCGGGTCGTGGCCGCGGGCTACAGGGTGTACGAAATTCCGATGGAGCAGGAGTGCCGCAAAATAGTCGCGGACGCGAAGCGCGGCAAGAACATGTTCGCCCTGGGCATGCTGTGCTACATCTATAGCCTGGAACTGAAGCTTGCGGTCGACCAGATCATTATTGCTTTCGGCAAGAAGGACCAGAGCGTGGTCGATGCGAACATCAAGCTGCTCGAGGCCGGCCAGAAATGGGCGGAAGCCAACCTCGATTTTTGCTACAGCATCCCGGCGGTGCGCGCCACCGAGCCGCAGATCGTGGTCAACGGCAACACCGCGATCGCCCTGGGCGTGCTCGCATCGGGGATGGAGATCTGCGCCATGTACCCGATCACGCCGGCGACCTCGGCCTCGCACTATCTGTCCGACGTGTTCGAGAAGGTCGGCGGCATGGTGCACCAGGCCGAGGACGAGATCGCGGCCTGCGCCTTCGCCGTCGGCGCCTCCTACGCCAGCAAGTGCACCGTCACCATCACCTCCGGCCCCGGCTATTCGCTGAAGCAGGAGGCGATCGGGCTCGCAGTCATGGCGGAAATTCCGCTGGTCGTGGTGAACGTCCAGCGCGGCGGCCCCAGCACCGGCCAGCCGACGAAGATGGAGCAGGGCGATCTTATGACCGCCATATTCGGCAGCCATGGCGACGCGCCGAAAGTGGTGATGGCGCCGGGGACCATCGAGGAGTGCTTCTACTCGATCATCACCGCGCGCAAAATTGCCGAAACCTTCAATATGGTGGTGGTGGTCCTGTCCGACGCGGGCCTCGCCACTTCGCAGCAGCCTTTCGCGCGCCCGCAATTCAGCGAGACGTGGATGGCGCCGCCGGTGGATCAGAGCCCGGTGCCGGCGGGCGGCAGGCCCTACGACTGGGACGATACCACCGGCCTCGCACGCCGCTTCATCCCGGGCCAGCCCGGCGGCATGCACACCGTGACCGGGCTTGCGCACGACCGCGACAGCCATGTCGCTTATGATCCGGAAACCAACGAGGAAAGCCTGCGCGCGCGCAGCCTGAAGCTTGCAGCGCTGCAAAAAACGCTCAAGGCCCCGCCGGTGTTCGGCGATCCGAAGGGCGATCTGCTGGTGGTTGGCTGGGGCAGCACCAAGGGCGCCATCGAGGAAGCGGTCGAGATGATGCGCGCCGAGGGCAAAAGGGTGTCGTCCATGCATCTGCAGTTCCTGCAGCCCCTGCCGCCGGGGATCAAGGAAATCATGCAGGGGTTCAAGAAGGTCATGACCATCGAGAGCAACTGGAGCGACCGCCCCGACGACCAGATCATCGACGAGAGCAACCGCCGCTATTCGTCGGTGGCGATCCTGCTGCGCTCGCGCTACCTGGTCGACGTCGATTGCTTTAGCGAGGTCAAGGGCCAGCCGATCAAACCGGGAACTATCCGCCGCGTGATGCTGGAAAAGCTGAAAAAGTAAAGCAAGGGACCAGACCATGAACATGATGTCCGACCTGAATTCCGCCACGGCCTGCCTGCTGCAGATGGCCGACGAGCACTTCGAACTCGAAGACTACCAAAGCGGTGTGCCGCGCTGGTGCACCGGCTGCGGCGACAACGCCATACTCGCGGCGGTGCAGCGCCTGTGCCGCGACGAGGGGCTGCGCCCGGAGAAGACGGTATTCGTGTCCGGGATCGGCTGCTCCAGCCGCTTTCCGCACTACATGAAGACCTACGGTTTTCACGGCATACACGGACGTGCATTGCCGGTGGCCGAGGGCGTCAAGATGGCGCGCCCGGACCTGACCGTGTTCGTGAATACCGGTGACGGCGACTGCACCAGCATCGGCGCGGCGCACTGGATCCACGCCATCCGCTACAACATGAACCTCACGGTGTTCCTGCACGACAACCAGATTTACGGCCTGACCAAGAAACAGGCCTCGCCCACCTCGCCCATCGGGACCAAGAGCAACACCACCCCGCGTGGCAGCTACCTCGAGGCGCTGAATCCCCTGTCGGTCACGCTCGGCGTGCAGAACGTTTCCTTCGTTGCGCAGGCAGTCGACTGGATTCCGGAGCTGCTGTTCGATATCGTCAAGGCGGCTTACCATCACAAGGGCTTGTCGTTCGTGCGCATCGTTCAGCGTTGCACAGAATGGCTGCCGAAGGCGTACGACCCCTGGATGCATGATCCGAATCTGGTGCAGGTACTGCATCACGATAACGGCCTTCAGTTGAGCGCCGGGCTGTCGCGGGTGTACAAGAACCAGTTGCAGCATGATCCGGCCAACATAAATCGGGCGCGCGAAATCGCTTGCGAGCAGGAGTTCATGCCTGTAGGGATTCTGTATCGCAACCCGGATGTTCCGTGCTACGAGGACCTGCGCCGTACCGACAAGTTGCGCACGCCCGATCTCACCAGGACAGGGCTCAATGCGGAACTGGACAAGTACACGGTCTGGCCGCAGGGCGCAAAGGAGAGAGCAGCTTAGAACGCCGGTGCGGCGCGCGCACCCTAACCGTAATCGAGATACTTCACAGGCAAGGCAGGTTGATAAAGACATGGAAGCGGACACTCAGGCACACGTTGCTTTTTTTCTGACCGGCAGACGGCCAAGCGAACATCTGGACGCGGTCGACGGACTGAATTTGCGTCCGGCCCTATTCGCGGGCTATCGCGAACTCACCCAGCTGCGCTACGATTTTCCTGTGCTGCTGGCGGCGAACCGCTCCGACAAGGGGTACGTTCAATCGCTATCGGGCCTCTTCGACGCTGCGCTGGCAGACGCTTCACGGGGCAGCGACGGCGAGCGCATCCGCAAACACGCCCTGCGTCTGGAACAGGAAATCCGCACGCTCGCCGCGGGCGGTACCGCTGGGACGCTGTCCGCGCTGTGGGACAGGGCTGCGGGCCGGCTGGCCAAGGGGGCGGACAAATCGTTTGCCGACAGCGCCAAGCGCACGCGCGCGGCGATCAAGATCGACGGCGAGCTGGCCGACTGCGATGCGGCGCTGCCCGCACGGCTGTTGCAGCATGCGTGGACGGCGGTGCAGAAGCAAAAGGCCGAGGCATTCCGCAATGACCTGGACCGCCTGGTGCTGAAGCTCTCGGACATTCTCAAGGCGGATTACGAACGCTCGGAGGCGGGTCGCAGCGCAAAGCACCTGAAGGCATCTGTCGGCAGCGGATACGTCGAGGCGTTCGACTTCGATGCGATGTCGCGCCTGCTCGCCAAAGCGCTGCCGAAGGACCCGTTCCCGGAAAGTCGGCGCAAGCGCATACGTGCCTTGCTCGACGTAATGAACACGCAGCAGTTCTTTCCCTCCACCGCCGAGCACTCGAAAAAGACCGGCGCTGCACAGCACTACTGCTTCCTGTTCGACGGCTGCGCCGAGGCGCTTGCGGCGTTTCGCGAGCGCATGCCCAAGCTGATCGAGTTGGCCCGCGCCATCGCCATCGCCGAGCTCGAGATCGACGGCCAATACAGCGAATCCAAACACGACGCCCTGTTCGAACAGTTCGGCGCGAACGGGCTGGACCCTCAGGACCTCGCCCGGTTTCCGGACTACCTGGTCTGCGTCAACGCGGGAAAGCTGCAGGCGGAGGAGCACGCGCAACTGATGGAAATTCTGTCATCGGGTCTGCCGATCAAGGTGTTGCTGCAGATCGACGACATCCTCGAGGAATCGTCCGGCGGCGACGGCAGTCTCGCTGCGGCCATGCGCAGCAGGCAGATCGCCAACATGGCCATGGGTCTGAATGAAGTGTACGTGCTGCAATCCGCCAGTGCCAACCTGTTCCGCTTCCGCGAGCGCGTGCTGCGCGGACTGACGTATCGCGGGCCTGCGCTGTTCAGCGTGTATTCCGGCGCGGGTGCCAAGACCTCCGGCCTGCCGCCCTATCTGATGTCGGCGGCAGCGATGGAATCGCGCGCCTTTCCGGCGTTCACCTACGATCCCTCCGCGGGCCCGAACTGGGCATCGCGCTTCTACCTCGAGGCGAATTCACAGGTCGACCTGGACTGGCCGATCCAGGGCTTCGCTTACGAGGACGAGGAGCACCAGAGGGTGTCGGAAGACCTTGCC
>DATKUQ010000559.1:0-4314 GCA_035530495.1 Burkholderiales bacterium | reverse complement strand
GATCTCGACGCGCTGGCACGCACCATGGAAAAGCGCGAGGCCGAAATCGTGGAGGCGAAACACGAGGCACAGGGCAACGCGATGGCACAGATGATGACGATCGCGGTCGGCGCAACCGCGTTCGCGATCGTGCTCGCCCTGGTGCTCGGCGCCTGGATCGCCTCGCGCATCGCCCAGTCGATCGGCCAAGCGATCGCCGGCATGAGCACTTCCTCCACAGAGATCGCGGCGACGGTGGACGAGCACCAGCGCGTGGTCACGCAGCAGGCGGCCGCGGTGAACGAGACCACGAGTACGGTCGAGGAACTGGGCGCCTCGTCGCGCCAATCGGCTGCGCAGGCCGAATCCATGGCCGAGGCGACGAAGCAGTCGCTCGAGGTCACCCAGGAGGGCATCCGGCTCGCCAATCAGGTCTCCACGAGCATGGCAGCCATGAAACAGAAGGTGGGTTCGGTAGCCGAGCAGATTCTGCGCCTGTCGGAGCAGGCGGCGCAGATCGGCGGCATCGCCAAGGTCGTGGGTGAACTTGCGGGCGAGACCAATATGCTGGCGCTCAATGCCGCAGTGGAGGCGGCGCGCGCCGGCGAGCACGGCAAGGGCTTTGCCGTGGTCGCTTCGGAAGTACGCAAACTCGCCGACCAGAGCAAGAAATCGGCCGAACGCGCCAACGCACTGGTGATCGAGATCCAGAAGGCGACAAATTCCGCGGTGATGGTGACCGAGGAAGGCAGCACGACGGCAGATGCCGTCGCGGCCATCATCGAGAAGACAATCGAGGCTTTCGCTTCGATCTCCGCCAGCGCGAACAGCGTCGCCGTAAGCGCGCAGCAGGTGCTGCTCAATAGCAAGCAGCAGGCGACCGCGCTCGGGCAGGTGACCGAGTCGATGAAAAGCCTCTCCGCAGGCTCCACCCAGATGGCGGCCGGCACCGATCAGACCAAGATGGGCGTGCAAAAACTCAATGGCGTCGCGCAGAGCCTGCAGGCGATGGTTTAGACGAACACAGGCTGTATCACGAGATCCCCATGATCGAAGACGCCAAGCTGCGCGAATTATTCAAGGCCGAGAGCGATGAACACCTGCAGCGCCTGGATGACGCTTTTCTGCGCCTGGAGAAAACGCCCGCTGACCAGGCACTGCTCGAAGAAGCGTTTCGCGAGGCGCACAGCCTCAAGGGCGCAGCGCGCATGCTCGGCCTCTCCGCCATCCAGGCGCCTGCGCACCGGCTCGAGGACGAACTGAACGCGGCGCGGCGCGGAACCCAGGCACTTGACCTGGAAACGATAGACCGCTTGTCGGGCGAACTGGTCGAAATTCGCCGGCTGGTAGCCGACGCGCTCGCAGACGGAGGCGGGGACATGCGAGAGGCGGCGCCGGTGAAGCCGACGATTTCGCAATTCAGCGCCGCGTCACCTGCAACTTCAAGCCTGCCGCCGGGCGACGCACTGCCCGCGCCCGAGACCGAAGCGGCGACGCCCGGCGCCCCGCCCTCGGCGCCGTTTCGCATCGGCTCGGTGCGAGTCGATACCAGAAAGCTCGATGCACTCATGACGCATGCGGGCGAGTTGGTCGTGACCAGGACACGGGTAGCGCGACGGGTCGCTGACATCGATGCGCTGATCGATCTCGTCGAGGATTGGGCGCGCAGCGATTCCGCTGAACGCTCCGGTTCACGTGCAACCCCTGTGGGCGCCGCCCCGGAGCGTCGCGGGCGAATAGGCGCATTGCTAGCGCGCCTGCGGGCCGGTTTGTCGGAGGACAGCGCACGCCTGGACTACATCGCAGGTGAGTTGGAGAGCGGGATCCGGCTGGTGCGACTGCTGCCGCTGTCCAACGTATTCAGGCTGTTTCCGCGCTTGGTACATGACCTGGGTCAGGAACAGGGCAAGGAAGTGGAACTCGTCATCGAGGGCGAGGATACCAATGCCGACAAGCGAATCCTCGAAGAGATCAAGGACCCGCTGATGCACATGCTGCGCAATGCCGTCGATCACGGCATCGAGGCGCCGCAGGAAAGGGAAGGCGCAGGCAAAGCGAGAACCGGCATCGTGCGCATCAAAGCCAACCACACGCCGAGCAGTGTCACCATCGAAGTGAGCGACGACGGGCGCGGCCTGGATGAGGCGGCGATCAAGCGCGCCGCGATCAAACGCGGCGTGGTCACCGACGAAGCGCTTGCAGCGATGGATACCGCGCAAGTCCAGGCGCTCATATTCGCTCCCGGCATGTCCACTGCGGACTTTGTTACCGACGTATCTGGCCGCGGCGTGGGCATGGGCGTGGTGCGCGCGAACGCCGAGCGGCTCAAAGGATCAATCCGGCTTCAATCCATCCCCGGTAAAGGTACGAGCTTCACCATGGTGCTGCCGGTGACGCTCGCAACCGTGCGGGTGCTGATCGTCGAAGTCAACGGCCATCCCTACGGGCTGCCGGCCGAATGCGTGCAGGTATTGAAAATGGTCTCACCCTCGGAGGTATTCGCGGTCGAAGGCCGGGACGCGGTCCTGCACCAGGGCCAGCCGGTTTCTGTAGCCAGGCTCGCAGATCTGCTCGAATTGCCTCAGGCGACACAGCGCGGCATGGGCCGCGATGCCGCGGCGCCCGCGCCCTGCGCAGTGCTGTCCGTGGGCAGCGAGGCCTTCGGCGTTTTCGTCGATGCGCTGCTCGATGAGCAGGAAGTCGTGCTCAAGCCGCAAAGCGCACTGCTCGCGCGCGTGCGCAATGTTGCCGGCGCCACCATTCTCGACAGCGGCGAGATCTGCATGGTGCTCAATACACAGGATTTGCTCGCCTCGATGCGCAAGGGTGCCGCGCCGGCCGCCCCGTCCGAGATCGACGAGACGGCCGAGCGGAAAAAGGCGATCCTACTCGCCGAGGACAGCATCACCACGCGCACGCAGGAAGCGCGCATCCTGGAGAACGCCGGCTACGAGGTGGTCACGGCCGTCGACGGCCTCGAGGCCTGGAACAAGCTCGCCACGCGCGCCTTCCATGCCGTGGTCACCGACGTCATGATGCCGAACCTGGATGGACTCGGCCTCGCCGAAAAAATACGCCGCGAGACCCGGTACGCCGGACTGCCGATCATTCTCGTGACCTCGCTCGCCTCGGACGCGGATAAGAAGCGCGGTCTCGAGGCAGGCGCGAACGCCTACATAACAAAACCCGCGTTCGATCAAAAGATACTGCTCGACTGTCTGAAAAGGCTGATCTGATGAACCAAACCTCCGCAAACGGCAAGGTGCCCAATATTCGCGTGCTGGTCGTGGACGACTCGCCGGTTTCAATCGAAATCATTCGCCGCTTGCTCGCGACCGCGCCAGAAATCGAGGTCGTCGGCACGGCTTCCAACGGAGTCGAAGCACTGGAGTTGATTCCGCGGGTCCGGCCCGACGTCATCTGCACCGATCTGCACATGCCGAAAATGGACGGCCTGGAGCTTACCCGGGTGGTGATGACGCAGAACCCCCTGCCGATCCTTGTGTTGAGCGTTTCGGTGCGGGCCGAGCAGGAGCACAACATCTTCCAGATGCTCGAGGCCGGCGCGCTCGACATCCTGGCCAAACCGCGCGGCGGTCTGGAGTCCGATTTCGGCATCATTGCGCACGATCTCATCACGAAAATCAGGATTCTCTCCGGCGTCAAGGTTATCGGCAGGCGCGGAGCGGCAGGTAAAGCGACCACGCAGCCAATACCGACGTTGCCATCCCTGGTGCCGGTAACGGTGCCGCGCATTGTCGGCATCGGCGCTTCGACCGGCGGGCCGCAGGCGCTGGAGGCAGTGCTCAAGAACCTGCCCCCCGATTACCCACTGCCGCTCCTGTGCGTGCAGCACATCGCCGAAGGCTTCATGCACGGCCTGGTCGAATGGCTGGCGCGTAGCTGCCGCATCCGGGTTAGCACCGCGGTCGAGGGCGCGCAACCCCTGCCCGGCAATGCCTATTTTCCGCCTAACGACCGGCACCTGGAGATCGGCAACGCCGGAACATTCCGCTGCTCGAGCGCGCTCCCCTTCAGCGGGCACCGGCCGTCGGTCGATATTGCGTTCAGCTCCCTGGCCCGGCGCTATGGCGCAAGCGCGGTGGGCGTGCTGCTCACCGGCATGGGCCGGGACGGAGCTCAAGGGATGTTCGACATCGCTCATGCTGGCGGGCTCACCATCGCACAGGACGAGAAATCGAGCGTAGTGTTCGGCATGCCCAAGCGTGCAATAGAACTGGGCGCCGCGCGTCATGTGTTGCCGCTGGAACAAATCGGCCCGGCTTTGTGCGCTATCGGCGTTCGCCAAGCCCCACGCGACCAATTTGGCACGAC
>DATKUQ010000558.1:0-3340 GCA_035530495.1 Burkholderiales bacterium | reverse complement strand
TTGGCTGACGATTTCCTGGCCGATCGACACCGCCATCTGGTCGTTGTGGATGCGCAGCAGTTGGCGGTAAGTCTCGAGGTTTCGCGCCGCATCGGCGTTCTGCGCTTGCGCCTGCCGCTGCGCGGCGGTTGGTGCGGGCGTACCGCTGTTTTGCGAGCAGCCGGCAACCATCAGCACGAACGCGGTGCCGAGGATTGGCGCGCAAGATTTGCGGAGAGCAGGTTTCATCGGCGGCACACCGGTCGGTAACAGACTGCCAGCTTGAAACCAGGCACGGCATAGCGCAAGCAGCCGGTCGGGAAATTCAGGCTGGCTGGTTGAAACGCTCGCGAAGCGCGGCACGATAGCGCCGGCTGCAGGCGATCCGGGCACCGTCACGCATCTGAAGTCTGGCGTCGCCGCTTTCCAGCGGCTCGATTTCGGCCAGATAGTCCAGATTGACGAGATAGCCGCGGTGCACTCGCACGAAACGCGCCGGGTCCAGTCGCTCTTCGATGCCGGCCATGGTGGTGCGCAGCGGATAGTCGCGACCACGCACGCGCAAGTTCACGTAGTTGCCCGAGGCCTGCAGCCATTCGATCTCGCTGGCGTTGAGCAGAAACTCCTTACCCAGCTTGCGCACCAGAAAACGCTCGGGCCGCTCCACCGGCTCCACCGGCGGCCCCTCGTCCGGCGGCGCCAGCAGCCGCGCCTCGCCCTGCTGGCGCAACCGCCACAACCGGTACAGCACCAGTGCACCGACGATCACGAAATAGGTGCGCACGTCCTTGAGGTACTCGTAGCCGAAATTGAACCACCATGGCCCGAAGTCGTAATGCTGTCCGGCGACGGCATAGGCCAGCTCGCGCACTACCGTCATGCCGCCTACGTGGGCAAGGCTGAACGGCACGCTGAAAAGCGCATGCAGCGGCAGGGCACGTTGCCAGGTGTCGAAGCGGATCGGCCAACGGCGCTCCGCGGCGATCACCGCCGGCAGCAGGGCCAGTAGTACCAGCGCACTGCTCCATTCCCATACCCAGGGTTGCCAGGCGGCCATACCGCGGTGGTCGATCCGCGAATCCACGCTGTTGAATGTTGCGTTCAGCGCGAAAATTACCAGCCAGGCGCCGACCTCGAATGGTCGATGCCAGCGCTGAAAATCACGGTAGTCGAAATCCGGCTGTTCTGTCATGTCGTCGATTCTACTTGGCCGCGGAAAATTCCCCACGCCATTCGTCCCGCACGACCGCCACTCATCCCCGTGCGGCAACGATCAGTCACTTGCAGATCGACAACATGCGCCGCCAAGCCATCATGAGCTCACCGCCTCGACCGATCCGAACCGCTCGTCGGGGTCCCGTGCAAGCCTCTGTGGAGCAGCATGATGAAAAGACGCGAACTGTTGAAAGCCATGGCAACGCTCCCTCTGTTGCTGCACAACGGCGTCGCTTCGACGCGGGGCGCGGGCGCCGCCATGGCCGCGAAGCTCCGCTCGCGGGTCAGGCCGGGCGATCCGGGCTGGCCGCGGGCCGCGCAATGGGAGCAACTGAAGCGCGCGGTCGGTGGCCGGCTGCTGAAGCTCGAATCGCCCTTTGCACGCTGCTCCATTTCTTCCCCCAGCAGCGTCTGCGCGGAGGCGCTGAAACATATCGACAACCCCTTTGCACTGGGCGACGAGCCGGCGCTGACCCAGACCAGCGGCTGGGCCGATGCGTGGACATCGCAGCCCAGCGCCTACGCGGTGGCGGCACAGAACACCGCCGACGTGGTGGCGGCGATCAACTTCGCGCGCACCCATCGTCTGCGGCTGGTGGTGAAGGGCGGCGGCCACAGCTACCAGGGCACTTCGGACGCACCGGATTCGCTGCTGATATGGCCGCGACACATGAACAAGGTGACCCTGCACGACGCCTTTGTCGCGAAGGGCTGCGCCAGCCGGGAGGCACCGCAGCCGGCGGTGACGATCGAGGCCGGCGCGATGTGGAGCGACGCCTACGACGCGGTCACGACGAAGAGCGGCCGCTACGTGCAGGGCGGCGGCTGCACCACGGTGGGCGTCGCCGGCCTGGTGCAAAGCGGCGGCTTCGGCAGTTTCTCGAAGAACTGGGGCACGGCGGCAGCCAACCTGCTGGAGGCGGAAATCGTCACCGCCGACGGCGCGGTGCGCATCGCCAACGCCTGCACCCATCCCGATCTGTTCTGGGGCATCAAGGGCGGCGGTGGCGGCAGCCTCGGGACGATCACGCGCCTTACCTTGCGCACGTTCGAGTTGCCGTCGATGTTCGGTGGGGTATCGGGCGCCATCAAGGCATCCTCCGACGAGGCATTTCGCGCGCTGATCGCCAGGGCGATCGAGTTCTATCGCAGCGCGCTGTTCAACCCGCACTGGGGCGAGCAGATATTGTTCCGCAGCAGCAACACGCTGAATCTGTCGATGGTGTTCCAGGGTTTGAGCCAGCCGCAGGCGGAACAGGTGTGGGCGCCGTTTCTCGACTGGGTCCGCGCCGACCGCGCGTACCGGTTCGCCAAACCGGTGCAGGTGCAGGCCTTGCCGGCCCGGCATCTCTGGGACGCGGAATTTTTCCGCACCCACGCGCCGCAACTCATCGTGGCGGACGACCGGCCCGGCGCGTCAGCCCACCATGCCCTCTGGGCCGGCGACCAGGATCAGGTCGGCTGGTTCATCCACGGCTATCAGTCGGCATGGCTGCCGGCCGCGTTGCTGCAACCGGGTCAGCAATCACGCCTGGTGGATGCCCTGTTCGCCGCTTCGCGACACTGGGGTTTCGCGCTGCACTTCAACAAGGGGCTGGCGGGCAGTTCCAGCGACGTGATTGCCCGCGCACGCGACACCGCGACCAACCCGCAGGTGCTGGACGCCTTTGCGCTGGCCATCTGCGGCAGCGGCGGCGCCCCCGCGTTTCCCGGCATGCCCAACGCCCGCCCCGAGCTGCCCACGGCGCGACGCGAGGCGGCGGCCATCGACAAGGCGATGGATGCATTGCGCGCGGTGGCCCCGGCGGCCGGGTCGTACGTCTCGGAGAGCGACTATTTCCTGCACGACTGGCAGCAGGGGTTCTGGGGCTCCAACTACGCGAAGCTCGCGGCGGTGAAGCGAAAGTACGATCCGGACGGCCTGTTCTTCGTCCATCACGGCGTGGGCAGCGAAGCGTGGAGTGCCGACGGCTTCACCCGCATCGCATGAATTGAAAGGCGCCTGGCCGTCAATGCGATCTTCATCAACACCTCCAACCAGCTCGGCGAGTTCGAATCGGGCATGCTGGCGGCGTGGCTGGGTGCGGTCGGCTCCACCCTGGCCGGCGGGGTCGGCACGTTGCTGGTGGTCGGGCTGTGGATGGCC
>DATKUQ010000557.1:0-2047 GCA_035530495.1 Burkholderiales bacterium | reverse complement strand
TCGCGCGCACTGGGCGCATTCGTCGTGTTCAATAGCTATCCCGGCCGGGCTGGCAGTCTCGGGCAGCGAACGGCCCCGCGCTGACTCTGCGGCACGGCGCTCGTCTCCGCCTTCGACACTTGGAACGGCGCGGCGCTTCGGCTCTTACTTGGCGAGTTTGCGCTTGACCGGCTTCCTGGCGGCGGATTTTCTCGCCGGTCCGCCGGTGAGCCTTTGCACGCTTGCGTTGAGCTGCTCGACGCGTTTGGCCAGGTTCTGTATGTCCTTGTTGGTCGGCACGCCGATACGGTTCAGGGCGCGCGCCACGCGCTCTTCGAACACCTGCTCGAGCTTGTCCCAATTTCCGCTGGCCTGGTTAGTGGCCTTCGTCGCCATTTTGCCGAGCGTGCTGGTCATCTCGTCTACCTTGGCTTCGGCGACCTTGCGCGTTTTGGCCTGGATCGCCTGGCCTTCCTTCACCAGCGTATCGAACACCTTGCCGCCTTCGGCCTGCGCTTTTGAGAACGCGCCGAGCCCCGCCAGCCAGATTTGCTGCGCGGAATCGCGAACAGTCTGTGCCAGTTTGCTTTCCCCCCCGCCTGCGGCGAGCGCCTTGAGTTTGCGTACCATGTTGATACTCCTTAGGGTTGATTGAGATTCGGCGCGCAAAGCCCCGCGCTCCGCGCTGCCTCACGCAGCCTGCTTCACAGTTTTGAATCTACACGCACAAATTAGAGGATTCACACTAAAGCGCCCGAACGTGTCCGCGAATGCTGCGCTCCAGAAGGCTGCGCCCGCGTGAAACGGCTGCCTTGCCATTGCACACTGCCGTGC
This sequence comes from Burkholderiales bacterium, assembly GCA_035530495.1. GTDB lineage: Bacteria > Pseudomonadota > Gammaproteobacteria > Burkholderiales > SG8-39 > 2-12-FULL-64-23. The sequence goes on along the minus strand of DATKUQ010000557.1, from coordinate 1,234 downwards.
CGCCAAAGTCCGCTGCGCTCATTCAGTACCGACGCATAAAGTGTGCCGCGCCTCTAGCGCATCCGGTTTGCGTTTTATCAATTTCCAACGAGATCGCAATACCTGTATTCGCGTCGGCGCGAGCATAATTGACTTGTCCGCGGACCGCGCGCTCCGCGGCGACAGCTCGGATACCAGGTGGGAGCCAGCATGAATTACTTCATTACCGGCGCAACCGGATTCATCGGCAAGCGCCTCGTCAGGAAGATCCTCGGCCGCGATGGCGCCAAAATCTATTTCCTCGCGTACGACGCATCGCCGGCGACATTGAAGTCCTTATACCGCTACTGGGCTGCGGATGAAACCCGCGTGATCGCGGTGGCGGGGGACATTACCAAGCCGGGGCTGGGCATAGCCGAGGCCGATCAGGCGAAATTGGCGGCTGACGCGATCGAGCACTTCTTCCATCTCGCCGCAGTGTACGACCTGCGCGCGGGCGCGCAGGTGCAACAGGCGGCGAACGTCGGCGGAACACGCAACGCCGTGGCCTTCGCGCGGGACATCGGGGCGGGCTGCTTTCACCACATGAGTTCGATCGCCTCCGCCGGACTGTACGAAGGCGTGTTTCGCGAAGACATGTTTGACGAAGCGGAGCACCTCGATCATCCCTACTTCTTCACCAAGCACGAATCGGAGCGGATCGTGCGCACCGAGTGCGCCTTGCCCTGGCGCATATACCGGCCGGGCCTAGTGGTCGGCGATTCCGCCACCGGCGAGATGGACAAGATCGACGGGCCGTACTACTTCTTCAAGCTGATCCAGCGAACACGCCAGCTGCTGCCGCCGTGGATGCCCAGCATCGGCATCGAGGGCGGACGCATCAACCTGGTGCCGGTCGATTTCGTGGTGAACGCGATCGACTACATCGCGCACGCGCCTGGGCTCGACGGCAGGTGTTTCCACCTGGTCGACCCGAAGCCGATGCGCGTGGGCGAGGTGCTCAACGCGTTCGCCAAGGCCGCACATGCGCCGGCGATGTCCCTGTTCATCAACGCGGCGCTGTTCGGTTTCGTCCCCGCGAACATCAAACAGGGCATGATGCAGCTCACGCCGGTGCGCCGCATCCGCAATGCGGTCATGAAAGACCTCGATCTGCCCGAGGACATCATGACCTTCGTCAACTACCCTACGCGCTTCGACTGCCGCCAGGCGCAGCAGGCGCTGGAGGGCAGCGGCATCGCGGCACCGCGGCTGG
>DATKUQ010000556.1:0-2743 GCA_035530495.1 Burkholderiales bacterium | reverse complement strand
GATCTCGCTCGGGCACGGCGCGTTCTATGCGCTCGGCGCCTACACCGCAGCGATCCTCATGAACAGCCTCGACGTGCCCTATTGGGCGACGTTGCCGGCTTCGGCGGCGATATGCCTGGTCGCCGGCTTCCTTTTCGGACTGCCGGCGCTGCGCCTCGAGGGCCTGTACCTCGCGCTCGCCACCTTCGCCCTCGGCGTCACCATGCCCCCATTGCTCAAATACAGGCACTTCGACGCCCTGACCGGCGGCTCGCAGGGCATCGTCATCATCAAACCCGATCCGCCGTTCGGCCTGCCGATCAGCCAGGATCAGTGGCTGTACTTTTTTACGCTGGTAATCGTGGTTGCGCTGTTCGCGCTCGCACGCAACCTGCTGCGCGGGCGCGTCGGCCGGGCGCTGGTGGCGATCCGCGACCATCCCGTCGCCGCGGAGGCCATGGGCGTCAACTCCGCCATGTACAAATCGATGACCTTCGGCGTGAGCGCCATGTACACCGGGATCGCCGGTGCGCTCGGGGCGATCGCGGTGCAATTCGTTGCCCCCGACAGTTTCGACATCTTCCTGTCGATCTCCTTCCTCGTCGGCAGCGTGATCGGCGGCATTTCCTCGATCGCAGGCGCGGTCTTCGGCGGTGCCTTCATCGTGTTCGTACCCAACATCGCCAACCAGATATCGAAGGCGGCGCCCTGGGCGATCTACGGCGTGTTTCTGATCGGCTTCATGTACCTGATGCCCGGCGGGATCGTCGCGTTCCTGCACATCGCGGCGGAGCGCATAAAGCGCCGTATGCGCAAGAGTAGTAGCTGAACTGCAGCACGTTTGTCACCAGTAGTCATTCAACGGAGGAACCCATGAAATTGAAGCAGATCATTACGCCCGCAGCGCTCGCGATCGGAGTTGTACTGGCATCCGCTCCGGCGTTCGCGGCGAAGCATTACGGCCCGGGAGTCACCGATAGCGAGATCAAGATCGGCCAGTGCATGCCCTACAGCGGCCCCGCCTCGGCCTATGGGGAGTTCGGCAAGGCGCACGAGGCGTATTTCAAAATGATCAACGACCACGGCGGGATCAACGGCCGCAAGGTCGACCTGATCAGCCTGGACGACGGCTACAGCCCGCCGAAGACGGTCGAGCAGACGCGCAAACTGGTCGAGCAGGACAACGTCCTCTTGATATTCGGCTCGCTCGGCACGCCGACCAACTCCGCCGTGCACAAGTACCTCAACGCGAAGAAGGTGCCGCAGCTGTTCGTCGCCACCGGCGCCACCAAGTGGGGCGATCCCAAGCATTTCCCGTGGACTATGGGCTGGCAGCCGAGCTACCAGCAGGAGGGCCGGATCTACGCCGCGGACATCCTCAAGAACCACCCCCACGCCAAGATCGGCGTGCTGTATCAGAACGACGACTACGGCAAGGACTACCTGAAGGGGCTGGTCGACGGGCTGGGCGCGAAGGCGAAGACCATGATCGTCAAGGAGGTCAGCTACGAAACCAGCGAGCCGACGATCGACTCGCAGATCGTCGCGCTGAAGGGTTCGGGCGCGGACGTGTTCGTCAATATCACCACGCCGAAGTTCGCGGCGCAGGCGATCCGCCAGGCCTACGACATCGGTTGGAAGCCGGTGCAGTACCTCAACAACGTATCCAACTCGATCGGTGCGGTGCTGAAGCCGGCGGGCCTGGAGAAATCGGTCGGCATCATTTCGTCGACCTATTATAAGGATGCTGCCGACCCGCAATGGGCGAACGACCCGGGCATGATCAAGTTCAAAGAGTGGATGAAAAAATATCTGCCGAACGGCGATCCCTCCGACAATTTCAACGTCATCGGCTACGCCCAGGCGGAGACCATGGAGCACGTGCTCAAGGCCTGCGGCAACGATCTGACCCGTGCCAACATCATGAAGCAGGCGGCTCACATCAAGAACCTGGAACTGGGGCTGTTGCTGCCCGGGCTGAAGGTCAACACCACCCCGACCGACTTCTTCCCCCTGGGCCAGCTGCAGCTGGAAAAGTTCGACGGCAAGGAATGGAAGCTGATCGGCTCGGTCATGGGCAAGTGATCGAAGCCGCCGGCCCGGACGGATGTTCGGGCCGGCGTTTCATTCAAAACCCGCACGGAGCCCGGCTCCGGCGGGTTTTTTCTTGGTGGAGTGGAACGACGGCGAGGCCGGATGAAGGACCGGTCCGCGTTCACGGCAAAGCATTAGCCGGAAGACGCTGTGATCGGCAAGCAAGGCGCTCGCAGTAAGGCGGCGCCCCATCGGTCCGTGCCGCGCATGGGCGCGGCGCGCACCCCGCGGCGAGCCTAGCGCCGGACGCGCGCCGGGGCAGGCGCCAGATGCAGCCCGATGACAAAGCTCAGGCCGACGATTCCCACGGCTGCGCAACCGAGCAGCAGTTCGTGTTGCGGCAGGTGCCCGGTAATGGCGGGAAAGAACACTCGCGCCAGGCCGTAGCTGCCCACCAGCAGCGACAGACCGGCGATGGCGAGGCCCATGGTGCGCGAGGCGACCAGGGCGCGGCGGTCGGCGCGCGCGAGCAGCTTCGCGACCCAGAGTCCGTTGACGCCGTCGGTGGTCATCATGCCCAGCGTGAATGCGACGCCCAGCAGGATGGAAAACCCCCAGCCCGACATGCTCGATGCGGTAAGCGAGAACAGCGCCACCTGGCTCACCGTGTCGAAGGACAGGGCGAACAGGGCGCCGACGGCGGCGATCAGCGCCGGATGGCTGACTTGCA
>DATKUQ010000555.1:0-4430 GCA_035530495.1 Burkholderiales bacterium | reverse complement strand
CAGCTCCTTGATGACCGCATCCTTGATCCGATCGACCTGTGCCGCATCGGCTGCGCCCCGGTCCGCGGTTTGAGCGATCGCCGCTGTGGCGAACAAGACCAGGCCGGCCATGATCAATCTGGAAAGTTTCGCCGTCGACATTATGTTTGCCCTCGTTGTGAACTGGTTCATGCACCGTCTCCCGGACCACGGTCGAATCTCCCTGGCGTGAGCCAGGGCCGCGAGCGGCCGCATACAAACGCGAGACAAAAGCGCTGGCAGCTACTCAGTGCGTCGGCCGCACGCGGCCAGTAAGGCTCGGTCACTTTGAGGACACCGTTCCCATGATCCAGGACTTGTCGACTCCGCTCAGAGAGATGCGTTCGCCCGGGGACATGCAGCGGTTGACATTCATGTTGTGCGTGTCGATCACTGTAATCCGACTGCCGTCTGTCAATTCGATGATGTTGTGGCAATGGCTCAGTCCCTCGGCATCGGCATCGCAGTTAGTATCGGTAGTCACGACACCGGTAACGCGCATACCCGCTTGCGGCGCTCGCCCCGACGCGACCTGCAATAGATAGTGTCCGTCACGACCGTTTTCCTGCCACGACTTCATCGCCACGCCGCGAGGTATTGGCGGCTCGGCGCTGGCGGCATGCACTTTGTAGGAATACAAGGACGCCGCGCTCAGCACAAACACGCCGAGCAGCAACTGGCCTACGGGGAAAAGCTTGGCTTGGATTTTCATTTTCCTCCTTTGCCTGTCTGGGCTTAAGGTTGCGCCTCAGGTCGTGCCGAGGCAATCTGAAAAACAGTAGAAACGCTACTTGCTCCAGGTTGAACCGCCTCCACTGGTGTACCCGCGTCGAGCCCTGGTGCCGCACGGGCGTTGGCTCGCGGGGGCGGTGTTACGCCGGACGCCTTCGCGATCGATCGCCTGATCGCTCCAACTCCTGGCATCCTGCTGCCGCGACTGCCTTAAGCTGGCTGGCACGCTCAGTCTGCCGCTACGCGCGTGTCGTCAAGATGACGGCTTGATTACGTATTTGTAAGGAAGGCCATTGCGCCGCCGGCTTACTCGAGGCGCAACGCCGAGCGCCGGCTAGCGCGGTTCAGTCCGGCGCGTTAGCTGGAAATTGGATCTGGAACCGGGTTGTCCCGTTCGTCGAGGACACCGTGATGGTGGCTTGATGCGCTTCGATGATGGACTTGGTGATAGCCAGTCCGAGGCCGGCACCATCGCTCGTCTTTTGCCTTGAGGCATCCACTCGGTAGAACCGGTCGAACAGGCGCGAAAGATGTTCCGGTGGAATATCCGTCCCCGGATTTTCGATTGTCAGGCGCGTCTCGCCCGAGTCCAGCCGGTCGATGCTTACTTTGACTGAATTGCCGCGCAGGGTATGGCGCAAAGCGTTGGAAAGCAGGTTACTTAATGCACGGCGGATCATCAGCCGGTCGCCAAGTATTTTGCCAGCGCCTTCAAGCACCAAACCAAGGCCTCGTTCCTCCGCCAGCGCCTCGTAGAAAGCGAAAAGGCCCTGCGCTTCCTCAGCCAGGTTCACCTGCTCCTGGCGGGGCACGATCAGGCCGTTTTCGGCTTTGGCCAAAAACAGCATGTCGCCGATCATTCGGGACAGCCGGTTGTATTCCTCCAGATTGGAGTAGAGGACCTCCCGGTATTCGTCGGCGGATCTGGCGCGCGAAAGCGCCACTTCCGTTTCCGTGACCAGATTGCCGACCGGCGTGCGCAATTCGTGCGCGATATCCGAGGAAAAATCCGACAGCCGCCGAAACGATTCTTCCAGGCGGGCCAGCATGGCATTTAAAGCAGAGGCGAGATCGCACAACTCGGGAGGGACCGGCTCTAGCGACAGGCGCTCGCCCAGCCGGTTCGCAGAGATGTTGTGGGCAAGCGCCGCCATGCGGCGAATCGGCTCGAGCCCGCGGCGCGCGGCAATCCATGCAAGCAATCCAGTCAGCAGGATGCCCGCCGCAATCGAGAGCCAAAGGATTTTGCCGAACGCTGCCATGAACTCGCGCTCATGGTCGATATTTACCGCAACCAGCACCTTGGCGGGCGCAATTCCGGCAATGCCCAACGGCACCGCAGCGACGATCTCCCTGAACGCGTGCCCTCCGCTTTCCCGCACCACCGGCTCGCGCTGGCCGGAAAAATGCTTGATCGACCCGCGTTCAGCCGGCGTGTCGGGGAACACGGCATCCGACGAGGCAAACAATATGCGTCCTTCCGGGCCGACTATTTTGATGGAAAGACCGGGAAACCCGACCAGGGCGTCGTTCAGGAGTTGCGGAACCAGATCCAGGTCGCTGCGGAACCTGACCTTGGCCAGGACGTTCGTCACAAGTTCGATCGTTCCGTCGAGTTCGTTCAGGTCCTGCTTGATGAAGTGACTCTCCACCAGGGAGCCGACCAGATAGCCGACGGCAAGCAACACCACCGTGGAGACGGTGGAGAAAAACAGCGTAAGACGAAAGGTGACCGACCTGGCCCGCATTACGCCGAATCCGGAACCTCGAGAACGTATCCCATGCCGCGCACGGTGACGATGAGCTTGGGTTCGAAATCGTCGTCCACCTTCGCCCGGAGCCGTCGCACTGCGACCTCGATCACATTGGTGTCGCTGTCGAAATTCATGTCCCAGATCTGCGAGGCGATCAGCGAGCGCGTCAGCACCTCGCCCCGATGCCGCAGCAATAGTTCCATCAGGGCGAATTCCTTGGCGGTGAGTTCGATGCGCCTGCCCGCACGCGTCACGCGTCGCCGCAACAGGTCCAGTTCCAGATCGGCGGCCTTGAGCAGCTCCGGTTCCACGGTCTTCCCGCGCCGCAGCAGAGTACGCACCCGCGCAAGCAACTCGGAAAAAGCGAACGGCTTCACCAGGTAGTCGTCCGCTCCGAGCTCCAGGCCCTTCACGCGGTCCTCGACCTGATCGCGTGCGGTGAGGAAAAGCACGGGCATATTCTTGCCGGCAGCGCGGATTGCACGCAATACGCCCCATCCGTCCAAGCGCGGAAGCATCACGTCCAGCACAAGGAGATCGTAATCACCGGTCTGGGCCAAGTGCATCCCATCCAGGCCATCCCGGGCGAGATCCACCACGAAGCTGGCTTCCACGAGGCCCTGCTTCAGGTAATCGCCAGTCTTTTGTTCGTCCTCGACGATCAGGATTTTCATCGCCGCCTTTCGCAATTCCTCTGTCGGCTTGCATTGTGCATGAATCGCAGCGCCCGTATGAAAGATTACAGAGATGTAATCACCGCGTCAGATTGCCGTCGGGGTGGCGCCCGCATGATACCTGCATTGCATGTGTCGCGCGCAAGCAGGGTTTGCCTCAGAGGATTCGACGTTTTCTCAACTTAGGAAAAATCATGGAATGGCTATCGCAAAACTGGATTTGGTTGGCCTTCGCTGCAGGCATGGTTGTGATGATGCGCCACGGTGGCGCCGGGGGCTGTTGTGGCGGCGGTCACAGCGATCACAACAAGCGCCCTGCGACTGAGGACGGGCAAACCAACAACGCCTCCGCCGGGAGTTGCTGTGGCGGTGCGGGGCATGGCGCCGACGACAGGCATGCTGATGCCGCGGGACCGCAAGCTGGGAGCGCCGCCGTCGACGTGAGACATCAGCACTAGGGCGTGGTGCAGTCGTGATCCCCGAACTCGGGCATTTCGCCCTCATTCTCGCCTTGGCGCTCGCACTGGCGCAGGGTATTTTCCCTCTTCTGGGCGCCGCGCGCGGCAAGCCGGCGTGGATGCGCGCAGCGCGCACTACCGCGCTGGGCCAGTTCCTGTTCATCGCGATCGCGTTCGGTACGCTGGTATACGCGTTCGTCGGCAACGATTTTTCGGTGCTCTACGTCGCGTCGAACTCCAACTCCTCCCTCCCCCTGCAATACCGCATCGCCGCCACCTGGGGCGGACACGAGGGCTCGATGCTGCTATGGGTGCTGATCCTCGCCGGGTGGGCTGTCGCGATCACGCGCTTCAGCCGTCATCTGCCGGAGGATTTCGTCGCCCGCGTACTGGGGGTGATGGGGCTGGTCAGCGCGGGGTTTCTCGCCTTCCTGCTGTTTACCTCGAACCCGTTCCTGCGGCTGCTTCCGGCCCCCGGCGACGGGCGCAGCTTGAATCCACTGCTGCAGGACATCGGCATGGTGCTGCATCCGCCTATGCTCTACATGGGTTATGTGGGATTTTCGGTCGCGTTCGCGTTCGCCATCGCGGCGCTGCTCAGCGGCCGGCTCGATGCGGCCTGGGCCCGCTGGTCGCGTCCCTGGACCACCCTAGCCTGGGTCTTTCTCACCCTCGGCGTCGCGCTCGGCAGCCTCTGGGCCTACTATGAGTTGGGCTGGGGCGGGTGGTGGTTCTGGGATCCGGTCGAGAACGCCTCGTTCATACCCTGGCTGGTCGGTACGGCCTTGATCCAT
>DATKUQ010000554.1:0-6912 GCA_035530495.1 Burkholderiales bacterium | reverse complement strand
CGAGGAATCGACCCCGCCCGAAAGTCCGAGAATAACTTCGTCTGTGCCTACCTGCTCGCGGATGCGCACGATCGCCTCGGACGCATAGTCAGGCATGTTCCAGTCGCCGCTGCATCCGCAGATGTCGTTGACAAAGCGCTTGAGGATAGTCGCACCTTGAACCGTGTGCGTGACCTCGGGATGGAACTGCACCGCATAGAAACCGCGCGCCTCGTCGGCCATGGCCGCGATCGGGCAGGATTCGGTCGAGGCCATGAGCCTGAATCCAGGAGGCATCTGCGTGACCTTGTCGCCGTGGCTCATCCACACCTTGAGCATGCCGTGGCCCTCGGGGGTGCGGAAATCCTCGATGCCTTCGAACAGGCGCGTGTGGCCGCGCGCGCGCACCTCGGCGTAGCCGAATTCGCGCACCTTGCCCGCCTCGACCTGGCCGCCCAGTTGCCCGGCCATGGTCTGCATGCCGTAGCAGATGCCCAGCACCGGCACGCCCAGATCGAACACCGCCTGCGGCGCCCGCGCCGTCGTGTCTTCGGTCACCGACAGATGGCTGCCGGAGAGGATCACGCCCCTGGCGCCGAAGTCGCGCACGAACTGCTCGCTGACGTCGTAGGGATGAATTTCGCAGTAGACCCGCGCTTCGCGCACGCGCCGCGCGATCAGTTGGGTGTACTGCGCGCCAAAGTCGAGGATCAGGATTTTCTGATGCATTCTTCAACCTTCAAAATTGGAAAGGCCGCTCGTGTGATTCGAAACACGACCGGCCTTCGAGCGGATGAGTCGGGTCACGGATTGCGCGTCATTCGACCTGGTAATTGGGCGCCTCTTTGACTATCTGCACGTCGTGCACATGCGATTCGCGCATGCCTGCCGAGCTGATTTCGACAAACTCCGTCCTGGTGCGCATGTCGTCGATGGTGGCACACCCGCAATAGCCCATGCTGGCGCGCAGCCCACCCACCATCTGGAAGATGATGCTGACCACGCTGCCCTTGTAGGGCACACGGCCCTCGATGCCTTCGGCAACGAGCTTGTCGGCGTTGTTGGCCGGATCCTGGAAATAGCGGTCCGCCGCACCTTCCTGCATGGCACTCAGGGAACCCATGCCGCGGTAGAGCTTGTAGGAGCGGCCCTGGTACAGGATGGTTTCGCCGGGCGCCTCTTCGGTGCCGGCGAATATGCTGCCCATCATCACTGCATCCGCGCCGGCGGCGACCGCCTTGGCGACATCTCCCGAATAGCGTACGCCGCCATCGGCGATGAACGGCACATCGGTGTCCTTCAGCGCCGCGAAAACGTTCTGCACGGCAGATATCTGCGGCACACCGACGCCGGCGATGACGCGCGTGGTGCAAATCGAGCCCGGGCCGATGCCTACCTTGACGCCGTCGGCGCCGTGATCCACCAGGGCTTTGGCGCCGGAAGCCGTGGCGATGTTGCCGCCGATGACTTCCACGTTCGGGAAGTTCTTCTTGATCCATTGCACCCGGTCGAGTACGCCCTGGGCATGGCCATGCGCCGTATCCACCACGATCACGTCGGCGCCTGCATCGACCAGATATCCGATGCGCTCCTCCGTACCCTCGCCTACGCCGACGGCTGCGCCTACGCGCAGCTTGCCCTGATCATCCTTGCTCGCGAGTGGGTGTTCGGTTGCTTTCAGAATGTCCTTCACCGTCACCAGCCCGCGCAACTCGAAGCTGTCGTTAACCACCAGCACCCGTTCCAGTCGATACTTGTGCAGCAGTGCTCGCGCTTCCTCGGCGCTGGCGCCCTCCTTCACATAAATTAGGCGCTCGCGCGGGGTCATGACCGCGCTCACCGGGGCGTCCAGGTCGGTCTCGAAGCGGTAGTCGCGGTTGGTCACGACACCGACGACTTTGCCCTTGTCGATGACCGGGAAGCCCGACACGCGGTATTGTTGGGTCAGCGCGAGCAGTTCACGCACCGTGATCTCCGGCGACACGGTCATCGGGTCGCGCAGCACACCCGATTCGAAGCGCTTGACCTTCAGCACTTCGGCCGCCTGCGCCTTCGGGGTGAGATTCTTGTGCACGATGCCGATGCCACCTTCCTGGGCGATCGCAATCGCGAGCCGCGCTTCGGTCACGGTGTCCATCGCAGCCGAAACCAAGGGAATATTGAGTTGGATCTTGCGCGTCAGCCGGGTCTTGAGGGAAACGTCGCGCGGAAGGACGGTCGAATGGGCGGGAACGAGCAGGACATCGTCGAAGGTCAGCGCTTTTTGAATGGCGCGCATAGCAAAACTCCTGGCCACAAAGCCGCATTATACGCGCCTGCCCTGGGCCGGCAAACAGGAAGCGCCTGAAACCGGAGCGGCGCCCGCGCGTTAAGCGCATTTGACGCGGCGGCGGAAAGCCGCTAATTTGGATCAAATCGAGCAAAAGGAAGGCATACCCGCATGAAACGACTTTCGCTAGCTATGGGGTTGGCGCTGTGCTTGGCCCTGCCGGCAACGGCTCAGACGTACAAATGGGTGGACGCGAACGGCGAAGTGCATTATTCGGACCAACCTCCGCCGAGCAATATCAAGACCGAAACGCTACAGGCTCCTGCCGAGCCTGTCGCCGCCCCTGCGCCTGCTGCTGCGCCTGCCGCTGCGCCTGCGGCGAGTCCCGCCGAGGGGGGGCCTAAGAGCCTGGCCGAGCGGGACCAGGCATTCCGCAAGCGCCAGGCCGACGCGGCCAAAGAGCAGGCAGAGCAGGCAAGAAAGGAAGCGCAAGCGCGCCGCAAGGCGGAGTACTGCAAGAGCGCACGGGCCGCATTGGCCAATCTGGAAATGGGCGGGCGCCAGGTGCGCATCAACGACAAGGGCGAGCGTGTTTTTCTCACCGACGCGGAAATTGCCCAGCAGACGGCCCAGGCGCGGAAAGACGCTGACGAGGCGTGCAAATAGCCTATTTCCGGGCCCTTGCCGCGCGCTTGCGCCGGATTTCCTTGGGATCTGCGGTCAGGGGTCGGTAGATCTCCACCCGGTCCAGGTCGCGAAGCCGGGCATCGGGGCTGACCGGCTGGCCCCATACCCCCTTGCGGCCGAGCTTGATCTCCGGCGACCGCTGCAGCAAGCCGCTCGCCTGTATCGCATCCAGAACGGTGCTCCCGGGCTCAAGGTCAAGCAAGACGCGTTCCTGCCGCTGCGGCAACGCGTAGACCACCTCGATGCGCATGTCTAACCCGGTCCGTACAGGGTGGCCGCGCGCTTGACGAAGACTTCGACCAGGGTATTGGCGATGTGACTGAACACCGGCCCGGCGATCTTTTCCATCAGCTTGCCCGAGAGTTCGTAACTCAAGCGGAATTCTATTTTGCATGCCTGCTCCGATAGCGGCACGAAGCGCCAGTAGCCGTCCAGGTGTTTGAACGGACCATGGATCAGCTTCATATCGATCAGGGCGTCCCGCTCCATCTCGTTTTCCGTGGTGAAATGCAGGCGCAGGCCGTGATAGTTGATATGCAGCGTGGCCGCGGCCTTGTTGGCGCCGGTCATCTTCACTTCGGTGGCGCTGCACCATGGCAGAAACTGCGGGTAAGCCTCGCAATCGGCAACCAAAGCGTACATTTTGGCCGCGCTATGGCCGATCAAGACTGATTTTTCCACTATGGCCATAACGATTCGGCGCAACTGTTAAAATTACTCGATTGTACCAATACATGCTCCCATGAAGATCGCCCAGAACAAGAAAGCCTTTCACGATTATTTCATCGAGGAGCGTTATGAAGCCGGGCTGGTGCTGGAAGGCTGGGAAGCCAAGGCCATCCGCGCCGGGCGGGTGCAGCTCAAGGACGCCTATGTGCTGATCCGCGGCGGCGAGATCTACATGGTCGGCGGCCACATCAGCGCCCTGCCGACGGCCTCCACCCATATCCATCCCGACCCCGTGCGCACGCGCAAACTGCTGCTCCATGGCGAGGAGATCGAGCATCTGATCGGCAAAGTCGAGCGCGCCGGCTATACCCTGGTGCCGCTCGATATGCACTATACGAGAGGCAGAATCAAAATCGACATTGGCCTCGCCCGCGGCAAGAAGCAGCACGACAAGCGCGAAACCGAGAAAAAACGCGATTGGGAAAGGGAGAAACAGCGCCTGATGCGTTCAACGAGCAAATCCTAGCGCGAACGTTTAAGCTCTTTGCCGCACCTGTTCGAACAGGCAAATCGCCGCCGCAGCCGCCACGTTCAGCGATTCGGCGCCGCCCGGCATGGGGATGCGCAATTGCTCGGCCGCAACGGCGGCCAAGGCCGCGCTCAGTCCCGCTCCCTCGTTGCCGAAGGCCCAGGCAAGCGGGCCGCGCAGGTCAGCCTGATAAAGCGTTTTTTGCGCATGGCTGCTGGCGCAGATCAAGCGGCCCGAAAGCCGCTGGACTGCAGCGGGGAGATCGGCGTTATCAAATATGTCGAGGTTGAAATGCGCGCCCATCCCGGCGCGCAGCACCTTGGGCGACCAGGCGAAGGCGCAACCTGGGGAAAGCAGGACAGTGGCGATGCCCGCGGCCGAGGTGCTGCGCAGGATCGAGCCGAGGTTGCCTGCGTCCTGAATATTTTCCAGCATCACGCAACGCTCGATCGTTTGCGGCAAGGGACCGGGCGCGGGCGTGCGTATCAGCGCGACGATGCCGGTCGGCGTCGCGACCTGGGCGACGTCGTTGAACAGCGGATCTGCCAGCAACAGCAACGCCTGCCCGTCCACGCCCGCCGCGAGCTGCGCTGCTTCGGCGTTGGCCGCGCCGCTTTCGCTCAGAATCAGTTGCTCGGGCACGCCGCCGCTCGCGCGATAGGCCGAGATCAAGTGCATACCGTCGAGCAGCGCCAAGCCTGCCCTGCGGCGCTCGCGCGTGGAAGTGGCGAGCTGGCACAGCGCCTTGAAGCGCGGGTTTTCGCGCGAGCGTATCAGCTTCATCTCGCGCAGGTACGCGCGCGCAGCCGCGCCGCCTGGCCGGTGGTGTCGAATTGAACTATGATGCGCATGCTTGAATGAATGACGGTCCACAAGTCTAACCGAGAACCCGCAGGGTGAAAATTGCAATCGTCACGCCAGCGCGCGCTGCGTCGCGCACGGGCAACCGGCATACGGCGCAGCGCTGGGCTGCGATGCTGCGCGCGGCAGGACACAAAGTCACCCTGGCGACGGAATGGCGTTCCGGAAAACCCGATGTCCTGTTCGCTTTGCACGCACGTCGCAGCCATGCGTCCATCCTGCGCTTTCGCGAAACGCATGCCGACGGGAAACTGGTGGTGGTGCTTACCGGGACCGATCTGTACCGCGACATAAACCATGACCAGGACGCACAGCGGTCGCTGCAGATGGCGCAGCGTCTCGTGGTACTGCAGGAAAAGGGTTTGCAGGCCCTGCCGCGCCGGCTGCGCGCGAAGACCCGGGTGATCTACCAATCGGCGCAGGTCAAGGCGAAAGTGGCGCCGCGCGGGAAGGTATTTCGCGTTTGCGTCCTTGGACATTTGCGCGAGGAGAAGGATCCGTTTCGCGCCGTGCTGGCGCTGAAACACATTGCGCCGGCGGAAAAGATCGAACTCGTGCATCTGGGCAAGGCGATGTCGCCGGAAATGGCGGCGCAGGCTGCGTCCCTCATGGCCGAGGAGCCACGCTACCGCTGGCTCGACGTTATGCCGCATTGGCGCGCGCTGGCTTGGTTGGCACGCAGCCAGCTGATGGTGATGAGCTCGCGCATGGAGGGCGGCGCAAACGCGATCGCGGAAGCCGCGTGCATAGGGGTGCCGGTGCTGGCTTCCGCCATTCCCGGCAATATCGGCATGCTCGGTGCGGACTATCCCGGCTACTACCCGGTCGCAGACGATAAGGCGCTGGCCAAACTGCTGATCAAGGCGATGCGCCACCAGGCGTATTACCAGTCGCTCAAGCGCGGCATCGCGGCGCGGCGGCACTTGTTCCGGCCGCAACATGAGCAAGCGAGCTTGCTGCGCCTGCTGCGCGAACTCGCTTCAACACCGCCTTAGCGGCTTAGCCCCGGAGCAGCCGGCGTACCGGCGCATAGCTGCGGCGGTGGATTTCGCTCACGCCGTGCCGCCGCAGTGCGGCGAGGTGGGCTGCAGTCGGGTAGCCCTTGTGCTGGTCCAGACCATAATTCGGGTAGAGCCGGTGCAGCCGCAGCATTTCCGCATCGCGCGCCGTCTTGGCCAGAATCGACGCTGCGGAAATCGCGGCGATCTGGCTGTCGCCCCTGACGATGGCCCTGACCGGATAGGCGATCGCTGGACAGTGCGTGCCGTCGACCAGCACTTCGCCGGGCGCTAGACTCAGCTGTTCGACCGCGCGGCGCATGGCCAGCAGGCTTGCCTGGAGGATATTGATCGCATCGATCTCGGCCACCGAGGCCGAAGCGACCGCCCAAGCGAGCGCGTGCCGGCGAATTTGGCCAGCCAGCTCCAGCCGGCGCGGCGCGGACAGGATTTTGGAATCCGCCAGGCCGGCGACAACCACGTCCGGATCCAGGATCACTGCGGCGGCATAGACCGGACCGGCCAGCGGCCCCCGCCCCGCTTCATCCACGCCGCATATAAGGCTCGTGGCTCGTGGTTCGTGGTTCGTGGATCGAGCCACGATCAACGTGCTAGGAGCAGGGGCAGCACCGCCCTGGCGGCCTGCTCCGCGGTATTGCATTTCAGTTCGCGATGGATCGCGGAAAAGCGCCGCGGCAGGCGCGCGCGCAGCACACTGTCATTGAGCGCATTGTGCAGGGCTTGGGCGAGGTTCTCCGGGGTCGCGTCGTGCTGCAGCAACTCCGGCACGACGAACTCCCCGGCGAGGACGTTGGGCAGGCCGATGTAAGGCAGGTAGCCCATGCGCCGCATGAGCAGCCAGCTGCCCCCGGCCATTTTGTAAGTGATCACCATGGGCTTTTTGAGCAGTGCTGCTTCCA
>DATKUQ010000553.1:0-2472 GCA_035530495.1 Burkholderiales bacterium | reverse complement strand
CCGGGCGAAAGCGCGGGTCCCAGTGCCAGCGGTATTTGCCGTCCGCGCCCAGGCGCACGTTCTTCGCCAGGCCATCGAGCGTGCGCGGACGCTTGCGGTGCGGCTGATAGTTGCTGATCGCCGCGGCCACTTCTTCCAGCGAACTGAAGCCCTCGGGCTTCTGGCTCATGAAAGCCTGGATCTTGTCGATGCCCTCGGTCTCGATGCGCGGCGCGATGTCGACCATGACCAGCGCAGTCGCATCGACGTGATCCTCCCCGACCGCGACCAGGCTGGTCCCGCCGCCCATGGACGCGCCGACGAGCACCGGGCGCCGCAGGCCCAGCGCCGCGACCACGCACTTCAGGTCTTTGACCATCACATCCTGTCCGTAAAGCCCGTCCGGCGCCCAGTCGGAATCTCCGTGGCCACGCGCATCGAAGGCGATGGCGTAATAGCCCGCGGCGCCGAGTATTTCGCCGGCACCCTTCCAGGCATGCCGCGTCTGCCCGCCGCCGTGCTGCAGCAGCACCAGCGGCCCTTTGGGGTCGCCCCAGGAATCGCCCGCCAGCCTGACTCCGCCTACGCCGGTCCAAAAGTGCATCGGCTCGGGTGTGCCCTCAAGCCTGGCGCCTGCACTCATTACGGGTTGAAGGCGCAAGCGCCCGGGCCGCCTGGATTGCCGCAACTCTGGCAGGACGCAGGCAGTTCCGCCTGGGCCGATGCCGTGCCCGTGATCGCTGCGAACGCCGAGAGCTTCTTGCGCAGCTCGGTGCCATGGCAGGCGGGGCATTCGGGCACGATCGATGAATTGCGCACCAGAATTTCGAATTCCTTGGCGCAGGAGGCGCACTGATACTCGAATATGGGCATGATTTTTCTCCGATGAAATGAACTGATTCTTGAATTCGCTGTTCCTGGGCGAGCCGCGGGTCGGCGCAAAAGTCCGATGCAGACTATTTGCCGCGTGCGTCGCGCACAACCTTTCTCAAGGCGAGGACGCGCTTGAAACAATCGGGACAGACATAGCGGATGCCGCTGCCGAGCTGGTTGCGTGACAAAGGGCGCATGGTCGACGCCTCGATCAGGCGCCGGCACTCCGGGCATACCTTGATTTTCGAGGGGTCCTTACCCATCGCCGCGCACCGATACATCGACTGACGTTCTCATAGGCGCCTATCTTATACTTTTCCTGCGCCTCCTGTTTCGACCGAGCGCCGCGATGCGTTGTCGAAAGCCGAAACGTCCGGCGAGCGCCCACCACGATTTTCCGAACGCCGGTGGCGGCGGTACAATAGAGTCTCACCCGCGGAGTCCCACCCGCGTCCCGGCGCCAGATCGGAATGCAAAAGGAGAAGGCCTATGCCCACCGATACCCTCGCCCGACTGCAGCTTCCCAAGCGAGCGTTCGCCGTGGTTCTCGCCGGCGGGCGCGGCACGCGACTGAAACAGCTCACCGACCGCAGGGCGAAACCCGCAGTGTATTTCGGCGGCAAGTTCCGCATTATCGATTTTACGCTGTCCAATTGCCTCAATTCCGGCATCAGGCAGATCGGCGTCGCCACGCAATATCAGTCGCACAGCCTGTTGCGCCATCTGCAAAGGGGCTGGTCGTTCCTGAAAACCGAATTGAACGAATTCATCGACCTGCTGCCTGCGCAGCAAAGCGTCGGCGACGACAACTGGTACCGCGGCACGGCCGACGCGGTGTTCCAAAACCTGCACATCATCCGCAGCAAACGACCCCAGTTCATCGTGGTGCTGGCGGGCGACCATGTCTACAAGATGGACTATTCGCTGTTGCTCACCGATCACGTCGAACGCGGTGCCCCGTGCACCGTGGCCTGCATCGAGGTCCCGCTCGCCGAAGCAAGCGGTTTCGGTGTGTTGGCGGCCGACCGCTCGCGTCGCATCACCGATTTTGTCGAAAAGTCGCCCAACCCGCCGTCGATGCACGGCAAGCCCGACCGCGCGCTCGCAAGCATGGGCGTATACGTATTCAACGCCCAGTATCTGTACGACGTGCTGGCGCAGGATCTGGCCGACCCCAAGTCCAATCACGATTTCGGCCGGGATATCGTTCCCCGCGCGGTGCGCAACGGCGAGGCGGTCGCGCACCCGTTTGAGCAAAGCTGTGTCACCACCGACCTCAGCCACGAACCTTACTGGCGCGACGTGGGCACCATAGATGCCTATTGGGAAGCCAATATCGACCTGACCGCGGTCCAGCCCTTGCTGGACATGTACGACAACAACTGGCCGATACTGACTTACCAGGAGCAGCTGCCGCCTGCCAAGTTCGTGTTCAATTTGGAAGGCCGCCGCGGCATGGCGCTCGATTCGCTGGTATCCGGGGGCTGCATCATTTCCGGCGCCACGCTGGAACGGTCCCTGCTGTTCTCCAGGTGCCGCGTCAACTCCTACAGCAAATTGCATGAAGCCGTGCTCCTGCCCGAGGTCACGGTCGGACGCAACGCACGCCTCACACGCGTG
>DATKUQ010000552.1:0-6159 GCA_035530495.1 Burkholderiales bacterium | reverse complement strand
TGACCACGACGTAACTGCCGACGATGCCGCAGGCGATGCTGGCCAGCACGCCGGCCGCGAGGGCATGCTGCAGAAACGCATGGCCGGCAAGCGCCTCCAAAAACGCACTCATGGCTTTGCTCCATGCCCGCCGCCATGGCTGTGCGGGATGCGCTGCACCTGTGTGCCATATAAGCGCTCTATCATTTCCGGCCCTACCGGAACCGGCTGATGGCATAGCAAAGTCCGATTGAGGCAGGCCACGCGCGTCACGTAGCCCGAGATGAAACCGATATCGTGGGAAACCACGACGATGGTCATGCGCTGGTTCAGCGTCTTGAACAGGTCGAAGATATCGGTCTCGGCGCGCAGGTCGATGTTCGCGGTGGGCTCGTCCAGTATCAGGATGCGCGGGTCGCCGGCGAGTGCCCGCGCCACCAGCACCCGCTGGACTTGTCCGCCCGAGAGCGTGCCCAGCGGGCGCCGGCGCAGGTCGAGCACCTCGGTTTCGCCCATTACCCGACGCGCCACTTCGCGGTCTGCCGCGCCATAGCCGCCCAGCAAACGTGTCGCGCCTAGCCGTCCGAGCAGCACCGTTTCCTCCACCGAGATCGGAAAGTCGCGCACGTAGCGGGCATATTGCGGCACATAACCGATCATCCGCCGCGCTGCATGAGGCGTTCCGCCAGCCACGCGCACTTCGCCCGAAACGGGTTTCAACAGACCGAGCACGAGCTTGAGCAAGGTGCTCTTGCCGCCGCCGTTCGGCCCCACCATGCCAAGGAACTCGCCTTCCTCAACGGCCAGGCTGATGCGCTCCAGCGCCGGGGGGCCGACGTCGTAGGAGAAAGAGACGTCCTTCAGTTCAACGATCGCCGTCACTTCAGGGTCTTGGCGAATTCGCCTGCGACGTGCAGCAGGTTTTGCGCATAATTTTCCGCCAGCGGGTCCACCGCAACCACCCGCGCGCCGAAGGCTGCGGCTACGGTCTCTGCGGTACGCCTGCTGAACTGGGTCTGCACGAAAATAGCCTTTACGCCCTCCCACTTGCCGAGATCGATCACGCGCGCGAGCGCCTTGCCGCCCGGCTCCTTGCCTTCGGCTTCGATCGGTATCTGGCGCAGTCCGTAGTCTTTCGCGAAATAGCCCCAGGCCGGATGGAACACCATGAAAGACTTTCCCCTGGCCGGCGCCAGGATCGTCCGGATCTCGCTGTCCAGCGCGTCCAGCTCCGCGGTGAATGCGCGATAGTTCGCTTCGAATTCGCCACGGTGGTTGGGCTCGGCCCCGATCAGGGCGTCGCGGATGCTTGCCGCCATGATCTTCACCCGCCGCGGGCTGGTCCAGACGTGCGGGTCCATGCCGCCAGGCTTGCCGCTAGGGCCGACCAGTGGCAATAACCCAATGCCGCGCTGCATCGGCACTTGGCGCAGGGCCGGATTCGCGGCCAGGATGCGCTTCATCCAGCTGTCTTCGAACGGAACCCCGATCGAAAAATAAAGCCGCGCGTCGGACAGCGCCGTCATCTGCCGCGGCGTCGGCTCGTAGGTCTCGGGACTTTGCCCGGGCCCCACCATCACCGAAACCGCGACCTGCGCGCCGCCGACCTGTTCGACGAAGTACTTCTGCGGCAGGATGCTCACGAACACGGCGAGCGGCGCGGAAGCAGGCGCAGCGGCCGCCGGAAAAGCCCAAAGCGCGGTCAGCAACGCGATGATTCTGACAATAATATCCAAGCTCAGCGCTCCTTCTGTGCCGCGACCACGACGAATGCACACTGGCCGCGCCCCTCCCGCAGGGGCTCAATCTGCAGCGTCTCCGGCAAGGAATGCGCGAGCGTCTGGCCCCAAGCGCCAATCGCGAAGCCGGTTTCCTGCAGAAGCTGCGCCACCTCGTCAGCGGAGTAAAAAGTGGCTTCGCGGTAAAACACATTTTCCGCCTGGTGCGCCAGATAATCCTGGCCCATGGCGCTCGCCCGGTCGATGAAACCGATCACCAGGCGCCCTCCCGGCTTGAGCACCCTGCGCGCCTCGGCAAGCATGCGTTTAGGCGAGTCCACAAAGCAGATGGTGGTCACCACCAGTGCGTGGTCGAAGCTGCCGGCTGCAAATGGCAGCTTTTCGGCCACGCCTTCGGCGACTTCTATCCCTCGCGCGGCAGCGTGGGCAAGCATCGCAGCGGAGGGATCGACGCCTACTTGCACTCCCAGCGGCGCGGCGAAACGGCCGCTGCCCACCCCGATCTCGATTCCCCGTCCCACCCAAGGCAGGAACGGCCGCAGGGCGAGCAACTCCGAGATGTAAGCGGCCTCGTGGTTTTCGAACCACGCCTCGTAGCGCTGATGGTGGGCCTCGAAAGAGGCAACTCTAGGCACGGGACAACAACTCCCTTAGCGCGTCAATGAAGCGCCGGTTGTCTTCGGGCAAGGCCGTGGTGACGCGCATATGGCCTGGACCGAGCGCTCGGTCGTTCAAGGGCTTGATCAGAATTCCCTGCGCCTTCAGCGTCTGCGCCAGGTGCGCAGCATCGTGTGGCGCGAAGTCGGCGAGGAAGAAATAGGTCTGGGTCGGATAGGTGCGTACGCCCAGGGTGCGCAATTGCGCCGCGAGTTCCTCGGTCCACGCGTGCAACTGCGCGCCACGGGCGCGAATCTTGTCCTCGTGCTGGAGCGTGGCGATGGCCGCCGCCTGGCTGGGACGCGCGAGCGGGTAGGCGTCGTTGTGGCTGTTCAGATCGTCGGCGATAGCCTCGGGCAAGATGGCGTAGCCGATGCGAAAGCCCGCCAGGCTGTGGGCCTTGGACAGGGTGCGCGTCACCAGCAGGTTGGGATACTGCGGCACCAGATGCACAACTGACTGCCCGGCCAGGCCGATGAACGCCTCGTCGATCAGGAAGCGCGTTTCCGGGTGGCGGCGCAACAGCTCCGACAAGGGCGCCATGTCGAAGACGCCGCCATTGGGATTATTGGGATTCACGATGACCGCGAGCGTGCTGCCCTGCGGAAGTGCCAATTCGGCAAGATCGAAGGCGAAGTCGTTTTCGGGCAGCAGCCGTGTCTGCGTGTAGTGCCGCGCGATCTCCGGAAACAGCACATAGGTCGGCGTCAGCAGGTGCACCTGCTGGCCGAAGCGGTCGAAGATCTGGCGCAGGATCAGCTCCGAGCCGGCATTGATGTGGATGAGCCGTTCGGGAACGCCGAGCTGCTCGCCGATGAGCCGGCGCAGCGGCGCCGAATAGGGTTCGGTGTAGAAGTTGCTGTGCGGCACCTCGGCTTGGGCGGCGGCGATCGCCTCGTCGATCGGCGGCAGGGGGTTCTCGCACAGCAACAGCTTGATGCCCTGAAAAGTGCCGCCGCCTTTCTCCGCAATGGCGCTCACGCGCGGCCCCCGCCACGCATACGGCGCCCCGCGCCACGCCCGCCGCCGCCGGCCGAACGCAGCGCGCAGCGCTGAAACGCAGGCAAGTGCCTGTCCTGAGAGGCCGAACGCAGCGCTTGCAAGACCGCGCGGATGTCGGGCCGGCGTGTGCTCGCGAGCAGGCGGTCGTAGAGCGCGGCGTTTTCGATTTCCGCCTGCACGCCGGCGACGCAGGCGGCATCGATGTTTGGGTAGCGCGGCGTCTTTCCCGGCCACGGATTGGGCGGGATGGGCAGGCTGTAACGCTCGAACAGCGTCAGCAGCGCCGCGATATGCCGCGCCTCGGCCTCGACGATGTTGACGAACGGGAGCGCCGGACCGAAGTCGAGCATCACCTGGTCGTAAGTCGCATGCGCTTTGTATTCGTCGTCGAGGGCCGCGAGCAGCACTTGCCGTTCCTGTTCATCCAGTTCGATCGATGCGTCCATCACATGGATTCCTTGTCACGATGACGTTTTGCTCAGGCAGGCGCGATGCGCACTCGAGCTTCTCCAGTTGCGGCCAGAGGATCAGCCCCGGCGCCAGCGCGGCGCCCACGGTCCGGCCGATTTGCGTTACTTCAACAGACCGCGCGCCCTCATGCGGTCGCAGACATGCTGGCGCGGCGGCGCCACGGCGTTACTCGTGGGCGATCGGCTTATCGGTAAACAGGTAATCCTTCAGCTCCTTGGCGAATGCGGGATCGTTGCGGCGGATCCATTCCAACAGCATCGCCGCATGCTCCTTCTCCTCGTCGCGGTTGTGGGCCAGGATCGCGCTCAACTCCGCGTTCTTGCAGACCGCGGCCCGTTGCTGGTACCAATCGACGGCCTCCAGTTCCTCGATCAGCGAAACGAGCGCGCGATGTGCGTCGCGGTTCTCGTCGCTCAACTCTGCTACAGGTTCGTGATATCCCTCATGCGACATGGTCGTTCTCCCAATAACCGCGCCGGCTCCGGTGTCCAGCGTCCGGCTCGCGAATTCATGGAAATGGAGGGATCCGGGGCTCGGTGCCGCCGATCTCCGCATCCGGCAGATGCGTCCTCACCCGCTCCTCGATCTCCGTGACGCGGGAGCGGGGGACGTCGGCCATGACCAGAAGCGCGCCGTTCTCGATCGCATCCGCAAACTTCCGGACCCGCGTGTTGCCGACGTTCATTCCGACCATGCCACCCAGCCATGCGCCTACCCCCGCTCCCGCCAGCGAGCTCGCGAGCAGCACGCCGCCGGCGATCACCACCGGTGCTCCCGGCAGCGCCAGGCCGACGAGGCCCGCGAGCATCCCTGCCGCCCCGCCCATTCCCAGGCCGCGCTGTACCGCCGGCACAAAGTCGCTTTTTTGCAGCAGATTCGCCTCGGGCAGATCTTCGAGCGGGGTGCCGCGTTTGGCGAGCACGTGGAGATGGCGCTCCTCGATGCGCGCCAACAGCAACTCGTCGACGATGCGCTTGGCCATCGGTATATCTTTAACGAGGAAGTAGATTCTCCGCATCGAATTCTCCCGCTTGCACGCATTGGAAAGCGGCCGGTCGGCGCATCGAAATCAGCCCGCGTCGATCTCTGCACCGCCGCTTCCGCTCCATTCGCTACAAATGATGCGCCGCGGGCAGCGTGCGGGATTGATTTTCCTCAACGCCAACGCATTTTGTCGTCCGACACCGAAAGGCGCGATCCACGCCGCCCGCGAGCGGATCAAGACAGACGCTGCTCAGTCCTCGAGCAAGCTGCGCAGCATCCAGGCGGTCTTCTCGTGTACTTCCAGGCGTTGCGTCAGCAGATCGGCCGTCGGCTGGTCGTTGGCGGCCTCCACCACAGGGAAAAGCTTGCGCGCCGTGCGCGCCGTCGCCTCCTGCGCGCTGACCAGACGCCGAATCATGTCGGTGGCCTTGGGCACGCCTTCCTCCTCCTTGATCGAGGCACGTTTGACGATCTCCTTGTAGGTCCCGGGCGCCGGATGGCCGAGCGCGCGGATGCGCTCGGCGATCAGGTCGAGCGCATTCCACTGCTCGGTGTACTGCTGCATGAACATCAGGTGCAGGGTGTTGAACATCGGCCCGGTGACGTTCCAGTGGAAGTTGTGCGTCATCAGGTACAGTGTGTAGCTGTCGGCGAGCACGGCGGACAGGCCCTGCGCGATCTTCGCGCGCTCGCCGGCGCTGATGCCGATGTCGATCGTGGGGGACTTCGCTTTCTTCGCTTTCTTCGCTTTCATGGTCGATTCTCCTTGGTTAAGTTGACTGGGCACAGGATCCTTAAGACCCATGCTCATAGATCACGCGAGGTCGAAGCGATCAAGGTTCATCACCTTGGTCCAGGCCGCCACAAAGTCACCCACAAACTTCTCCTGCGCGTCCGAACTTGCATAGACTTCCGCGAGGGCGCGGAGCTGGGAGTTCGAACCGAACACCAGATCAGCGATGGTACCGGTCCACTTGAGCTTGCCCGTTTTCCGGTCGCTCCCCTCGAGCACGCCCTCGGAGGTGGCGGACTTCTGCCACTTCGTGTTCATGTCGAGGAGATTGACGAAGAAGTCATTAGTCAATGTTTCGGGCTTCTTGGTGAAAACACCGTGCTTGGAGTGGCCGGCGTTCGCATTCAGCGCGCGCATACCGCCGATCAGGGCCGTCATCTCGGGCGCGGTCAGCGTCAGCAGCTGCGCTTTGTCCAGCAGCAACTCAGCCTCCGATCCCTCGCATCCCTTGCGAACGTAGTTGCGGAGGCCGTCCGCGATCGGCTCCAGGACGGCGAATGCGTCCACATCGGTCTGCTCCTGCGACGCATCCAT
>DATKUQ010000551.1:0-3719 GCA_035530495.1 Burkholderiales bacterium | reverse complement strand
GGTTCGTCGAGCAGGATGAAACTCGGGCGGGCGGCAAGCGCGCGCGCGATTTCGACGCGGCGGCGCTCGCCGCCGGACAGCGACAGCGCCGGGTTGCTGCGCAGGTGCGCGATATGCAGTTCGCCCAGCAGACTCTCCAGGCGTTCCGCGATATCCGCCTCGGACAGATCCTGCAGTTCAAGCACCGCCTGCACGTTTTCCTGTACCGTCAGTTTCCTGAAAACCGAGTTTTCCTGCGGCAGATAGGACAAACCCAGCCTGGCCCGGCGGTGGATCGGAAGCCGGCTGATCTCCGTGTCGTTCAGGAGGATGCTTCCCCCGTCGAGCCGCACCAATCCGACCATCATGTAGAAACAGGTGGTCTTGCCGGCGCCGTTCGGCCCGAGCAGGCCGACGACCTCGCCGCTTTGCACCTCGAGCGATACGTCATGCACGACGGTGCGCGCCTTGTAGCGCTTGTTCAATTTGCTGGCTTTGAGTCGGCTCACTGCGGCTTTGGCTGTTGCGCGCCTGGAGCGGGCGCCTTGTCGGCTTTTTCGGCGCTCGCGCGTGGCTGGATCACCGCGTGCACCCGCGCGTCGGGGCTGGCGTTTGCGCCGGGCGTCACGGTGAAATACTCGGTGGGACTGTCGTAGGAGATGTAGTTGCCGCGCACTTCGTCGGCGGGGTCGCGCTTGAGCCAGGCATGATTGAAAAACTGAATCCGGTCTGCCTTGCCGTCGTATTCGATACGGTCCGCCGCGCCTTCGATGTAGCCGTTCGCGCCGTCGCGCTTTTGCCGGAAGGTGGCCGGATTGCCGATGGCGGTGGCGTACTGGAAGCCGTCCTTGTCCTGGCGCACCGTGACCTTGTCGGCATGTATGGTCAGCGTTCCCTGTGTAATCACCACGTTTCCCTCGAATACGCTGACCTTCTTCGCGTCGTCGACGTGCATGCGCTCGGATTCCACGTTGATCGGCTTGGAGCGATCGCCCTTTTCCGCCTGCGCCGGCGCGGCCAACAGCCCCGCGCAGCAGGCGCAGGCGAGAAGAAGAATACGCAGTTTATTTGGCCACATCGAAGCTGCCCCGTACCTGCGACAGTAGCGCGAGCTGCTGCGTCTTGTTGTTGAATTCCATGCCGACCCCGGAGAGCCGGGACTTGTCCTGGGTAATGAGGACCGCCTTGTCGGTGCGGGCGAAGTCGCGGTCGGGGAAGACGTCCAGATATTCGGTTTGCACGCGCATTTCGCCTTCCCCTTTGCCGGCCATGCGCACCACCAGCACATTGCCGTAAAGTTTCACTTCCTTGCCGCGACTGAGGATCAGGCCGCGGTCGCTGCGCATGGTGATCGGGCTCGCCTTGTCCTGGCGCTGAACCAGGCGCGGCGCGAGGACATCGGTGCTGTCGTCGTCGGGATAATGTGTCATGCGCGCGGCGGAAAGGACGTATTCGGGATGCCCGGCGGCGTTCATTTGGGTGATGTCGAGGTCGTCGGCGATGAAATCCGGATCGTGGCGCAGTCGCCCAGACTGGTCCGGCTGGGGCAGCTGCACCGCGCGCTCCAGCCAGAAGCTGCCCGCCGCCAGCGCCAGCATCAGCAGCAGCGGAAACAAACTGGATATGCGGCTGCGTCTCATCGGATGCGGCTCACTGCAAATGGGCGCCGATGGCGCGCTCTAGCGCGCCCTGGGCGCGCAGGATGAATTCGCAGACTTCGCGCACGGCGCCGTGTCCGCCAGGCGCGCGCGCCACATAGTGGGCGCGGCTCTTCAGCGCCTGCGGCGCCGCAGGCACGGTCGCGGCAAAACCGCAGCGCGTGATCAGCGGCAGGTCGATCAGGTCATCGCCCATGTAGCCCGATTGTGCGGCGGCGAGATCGGTCTGCGCCAGCAGCGCGGCGTAGGCGGCGCGCTTGTCCTCCGCCCCCTGGTACAGGTGCGCGATGCCGAGGTTGGCCGCGCGCAGCTCGACCGCGCGCGATTTCCTGGCCGTGATCAGCGCGACTTCGACGCCGTATTGCCTGAGCATCCTGATGCCGAGGCCGTCCTGGATATTGAACGCCTTCAGTTCCTCGCCGCGCTCAGAATAATAGAGGGTGCCGTCGGTCATGACGCCGTCGACGTCGAAAATCATCAGCTTGAGCTCCTTGGCGCGAAGCAGTGCGCCATCCAGGCCCTCGCTTGTCAGCGTGCCGTCCGGCCCCCCGCGCTCCAGTGCCTTGTCCATCCCGGTTCAGATCACCTTGGCGCGGAACAGATCGTGCATGTTCAGCGCGCCCACCAGCTTGCCTGCGTCGCTCACCACCAGCAGCTGGTTGACCTTGTACTCTTCCATGATCTGCACCGCTTCGACCGCCAGCTTGTCTGGGCCGATGCAGCGCGGCTTGCGCGTCATGACGTCGGCGATGCGCGCAGCCTTGATGTCGTCGACCTGGGCCAGCGTGCGGCGCAGGTCGCCGTCGGTGAATATGCCGCTCACGCCCGCGGCGTCATCGAGCACGGCGGTCATGCCCATGCGCTTATTGGTCATTTCCAGCAGGGCTTCGGAAAAGCTGGCGTTTTGCGGCACCGCGGGCACATCGTCGCCGGTGCGCATCACGTCGCGTACATGGGTGAGCAGGCGCCGCCCCAGCGCGCCGCCCGGATGCGAGCGCGCGAAATCCTCGGCGCCGAAACCCTTGGCATCGAGCAGGGCGATCGCCAGCGCGTCGCCCAACGCCAGTGCCGCGGTGGTGCTCGCGGTGGGGGCGAGATTCAGCGGGCAGGCCTCCTTGTCGACGTGCGCGTCCAGGTGCACATCGGCCTCGCGCGCCAGCGCCGAATTGGCGTTGCCGGTGATCGCGATCAGGCGCGCGCCCTGGCGTTTGAGCAAGGGCAGGATCGTGAGCAGCTCCTCGCTTTCGCCGGAATTCGACAGCGCAATCAGCACGTCGTCGCGCGCGATCATGCCGATATCGCCGTGGCTCGCCTCGGCCGGGTGCACGAAATAGGCCGGCGTGCCGGTGCTGGCCATGGTGGACGCGATCTTGCGCGCGATGTGGCCGGACTTCCCGATGCCGCTCACCACCACGCGGCCTTTGCAGTTGAGCAGCAGCGCTACGGCGTCGAGAAAGCTCTGGCCCAGCCGCGCAGCGAGGCCCTGTACGGCTTCCGCTTCGATGGCGAGCACCTGTTTTGCCAGCTCCAGCGCGGTCTTGGACGGTAAGATTTTGTCCATGCGGGACGCTGCAGGTATCATGGTTCAAAGTATAGCAGAAGCCCACACCCTCCTTCCGGCGCCCGCATGTGATGAACACCCCTTTGGAACTGGTACTGGTGCTGCTCGCGAGCGCGGTGCTGGTGGTGGTGCTGGCGCGCATCCTGCACCTGCCACCCATGCTCGGCTACCTGCTGGTCGGCGTGGCGATCGGGCCGCATGCCCTGCACTGGATCCCGGAGAGCAGGGAATCCGGCTATGCCTATCTGGCCGAATTCGGCGTGGTGTTCCTGATGTTCTCGATCGGCCTGGAATTCAGCCTGCCCAAGCTGCTCAACATGCGCCGCGTGGTGTTCGGCATCGGGCTGGGGCAGGTGCTGCTCACCGTATTCGCGCCGACTGCGCTCGCCTGGCTGCTGGGCTTTTCCTGGCAGATCGGCTTCGCGCTCGGCGGGGCGCTCGCCATGTCCTCGACCGCGATCGTGAGCAAGTTGCTGGCCGAGCGCATGCAGCTCGAATCCGCGCATGGGCGCGAGATCATC
>DATKUQ010000550.1:0-4969 GCA_035530495.1 Burkholderiales bacterium | reverse complement strand
AGCTCCTCCACCTCCTGCGAGGCTTGCCAGAAGAACAGGTAGGGGCTGATGGTGGTGCCGAACACCGCGACCAGGGTGAGCAGGTAGTCCGCCTTGAGTTCCACGGGCGGTATCAGGGTGTGCCACAGCACCCGTCCCCAGGGCACGTGCACCACGAACGCGGTGGCGACATAGGCGAACAGCGTCAGCGTCAGCCACTTCAGGATCGGGGCGTAGCGCGGAAACGGAATGAAGATCTGCAGCCCCAGCGATACCATGGCGAAAGCGACGATGGCGAGCTGCGACGGTCCGCCGATGAGCAGGTGCAGCGCCGCGGACATCGCAGCCAGGTCGACGGCGATGTTGATGGTATTGGCCACGAGCAGCAGGCCGACCACGCTATGCAGCAGCCAGGCCGGGTAGTATTCGCGGATGTTCGCCGCGAGCCCGTGGCCGGTGACGCGGCCGATGCGCGCGCTGACGATCTGGATGCCGATCATCAGCGGCAGCGTGAACCATATCGACCAGAGCATGCCGTAGCCGAACTGCGCGCCGGCCTGCGAATAGGTCGCTATGCCGCTCGGGTCGTCGTCGGCGGCGCCCGTGACCAGGCCCGGCCCGAGCCGCTTCAGCAGCGGGACGGCGGGCGCTGGGAGGAAGGGCGGGCGCGGAGCGCGTGCGTTTTTCATGTACTGGGCCGGTGGTGACGGCGGCGGCTTTGGCGCCTGTTGCTGCGAAATGCTGCGCGACGGCCGCGCGCAGTCTAGCGCATTCGGCCGCCGATGCACAGAAAAAACGAGGGAATAATGCGGCTGCCGCCGCAAAAAAACTTGGGCCGGTTGCCGCCGGGCTGGGTGCTACAGCCAGCGCCGCATCGAATAGCCGCCGATGAGCGGGCGCTGCATCGCGACCATGGCCATCTGCCGGCCCCACTTGAATTCCTTGTACAGCACGATGAAGCGCCACAGGTCGCGCAACACCTTGGCGCGATCGCGCCAGCCCAGCGCCATCAGCGCTGCCGGGAAGTCGGCTTCGTGCGGACGCTCGAACGCGATCTTGAGCGGGTTCCACTGGTCCGAAGTGCGGCGCACTTCGGAGGCGATCATGCGGCGGTACATCTCCTGCACCGGGCGGTTGCGCAGGCGCGCTTCCACCACCGCCTCGCCGCTGATCGCGCCCGAGTGCAGCGCGCAGCTCATGCCCTCGCCGATCATGTTGAGAAAACCCGCGGCCTGGCCGGTGATCAGCACGTTGCCCTTGCCGAAGACGTAGCGGTTGATCAGCGACGGGCCGAAGTTCTCGCCGCAGCCTTCGTCCTCGGTGTGCGGCTGCAGGCGCACACCGTGCTTGTCGGCCAGGTAGTTCACCACGTTTTCGTGCTTTTTGGCGAAATTGTCGCCGCGCTTGAAGCCGACGCCGACGATCTGCCGCCCGTCGCGGGCGTGGCTCCAGGTGTAATGCCCGAGGCCGGGATGAAACCAGAAATGGAAATAATCGGGGTCGAGCGGGCAGTCGACGATGTCGTGGAATTTCTGCCCGACGAAAAACCAGGGTATCGATTGCGGGTAGTCGGGGTAGATCGAGCGGATCACGAGGGAACTCGGGCCGTCGGCGCCGATCACCTGGCGCGCGCGGTATTCGACCGGCTCGCCCTGCCTGCGCGCGTGCACCAGCACGTGGTCACCGTTGTCTTCGAGACCGGCGAAGGAGGTGCGGTCGTGCACTTCGGCGCCGCTCCTTTTGATCGCCCAGTAATCGGAGTATTTGCGGTGCAGATGCGGCGTCGGGCCGCCGAAGAAATCCATCGGCATCGACACCATGCTGGGGAAGTGGAAGGTCACGCCGCGGCAGGAGGTCGGCTCGTGCAGCGCTTCGCGCGGCAGCGGGCCGAAGTTCTCCAGCAGGAAACGGTGCCCGCGCGGCGACAGGATGCCGCTGCAGATCTTGTGGCGCGGCAGTTCCCTGCGCTCCAGCACGACGGTTTCCAGGCCGGCGTCCACCAGGCGCTTGGCCGCCGCGGCCGCAGCCAGGCTGGCACCGACGATGATGACGTCAACCGAGCGCATCAGGATATTCCATGTTCATAATAAGAGGCTTCCAACGTTTCATCATGCGCCAAATCCGCCAGGTGCACCACGGGGAGGCTGCTCACTTGCGCGAACGCGGCGCCATCCTCCACGTCCTCGGCCACGATGCGCGTGACTTCCTGCCCGTGCAGGATCCAGCGCAGCTGAACGCTGTCGTCGACCGGCTCCAGCCCCAGCTTTTGCGCCAGGCTGCGCGCGGCGGCCGGGATCGCCATGCGCTGCAGGTCGAGGTTGAAGGCGCAAGCCGCGGCCGAGCGCAGGCCGTCATAGTATTTCACCAGGCGCTGGTAGTCGGCATGGTAGGCGCGCGCTTCGATCACATACAAGTCGCCGGCGCGCAACGCGCCGCGCACGCCGGGCAGGCTGCTCAGGGCGACGCCCAGGCTCGTGACAGTCGGACCGGGCAGCCATTGCCGCAGCTGGCGCAGCAACAGGCCGTCGGCGACGACGATTTTCTTGAGGCCGCGCAGCGGCCGCAGGAACCGTTCCAGGCGTTGCGCCGGAACCGGGGCTCCCGCTTCCAGCGCCAGCGCGATGTCCGCGCCATCGTCCTCGCCCAGGGCGATGCCGCCTGAACCCCCGAGCAAAGCCACCGCCCGCGCCAGCGTGGCGGGGCGAGCGCGCAGCGCCTGTCCCGGCAGCAGGAGCGTCGCCGCGGAGGTTCGGGACGCCTGCGGTTGCGCCGCCTCGGCTTGCATCCGGGCGCACAGCGCCTGCATCGCCGCGGCCTGTGGCAGGCGGCTGCGCAGGTCCAGGGTCATCGCGACCAGTTCGATGTCCTCGGGGCAGACCGGCTCGCACGCCGCGCACAGGGTGCAACTGTGCAGCGACGCCGCGATGTCCGCAGCTGCGGCACCGTGCTGCAGCGCCTTGGCGCGGCCCAGCGGCGTCAGGCTGAAATCGCGGCCGCGGCGCCACACCGAGCACACCAGCAGGCACAGGCCGCAGCCGCTGCAGGACGCATAGTCCTTGCGCGGCTGCCAGCGCTTGGCAAGGCCGAGCCTATTCAAAATATGACGTGCCGGTTGAGGATCATCGCCGGGTCGGCCGCGCGCTTCATCGCCAAATGTCGGTCGACCAGGGGGTCGCCGAAGGCGCGGCGGATGTAGCCCTTCATCATGCCGCCGAAGCGGTAGTAGCTCGCGCCCAGGTCGACGCCGATGTCGTAGATCTCGTTCTTGAACGACTGCAGGTAGTCGCGGCTGTACACGCCGTCGTCCAGCATCGGCTCGAATTCGCAGCCATAGGCCCAGCCTTCGGCGTCTGGCGGGATGCACGACATTTCGTAATGCGCCCGGTGCTCCGGGCGCAGCCTGATGCCGACCAGGTAGAGCGTGTAATGCGAAAAATACTTGCGGCAGACCGCGTTGCCGCGCTCCACCGCCTCGACGAATTTCGCGGCCGAGCTTGCCAGGTCCGGGATCACCATCTGGCGGCTGCCCCAGAACTTCCACACCGCGCGCGAAAACACCACGCTGCGGTCGTACATAGTGCCGTCGCGCATGTACTCGGAGCGTTGAAGTTCGGGAAACAGCTCGCGCTTGCGCTGCAACAGATACCAGGCCTCGCCCCACTTCCACGGCCGCAAGGCGTAGCGCGCGAGCGCGCGCAGGCCGAAGCCCAGTTCGCCATGACCGCGCAGGCGCGGCCGCCAGTTCGCCAGGAACGCGGCTTCGCGCTCGACCGAGTCGAAGGCCAGCAGGACATTCACTGCGCAATCCATGATGGTCAGTATGCCGGAATAGTCGCTGGCATCGTTGCGGTCGAGCAGCTGCAGGTCTTCGATCGCGGTCGCGAGCGACGCATAGTAGAAATAATGCATGCGCAGGGGCGTATAGCGGCGCACGCGCAGCGTGGCCTCGGTAATCACGCCGAACTGGCCGTAGCCGAGGATTACGCGCTGGAACAGCTCGGAATTTTCGGTGTCGGAGCATTCGACGATGTCACCGGTCGGGGTGACCACCTGCAGCGCCAGCGCCTGGTCGGCGCTGCATCCGAGGCGCGCCGAGTTCACGTCGATACCGCCCACGCCCAGCGTGCCGCCGACCGAGGACGTGAGGTTGAGCGGAGCCGACAGATAGTCCAGACCCTGCCGGCGCAGCTCCTCCGCCAGGCTATGCCAGAAGATCCCGGCTTCGGTGCGCACCGTCATCGCTGCGGCATCGATGGAGAGCACCCGGCTCATGCCGCTCATGTCGAGCAATACGCCGCCGAATGCGACCGACTCGCCCTCGGTCGTCAGGCCCCCGCCGCACACGGTGACCGGCACGCGGTACTGTTGCGCCGCCCGGAGCAGGAGCGCCACCTGCGCGGCACTGCGCGCGATGACGACGCCGTGCGCCAGCCCGTAGGCGGTGCCGCCGGCATCGGTGGCGAAAGCGGCGCGCGCCGCGGCGGTTTCCAGCAGTTCGATGCCCTGTTGGCGCAGCAAGTCGGAAAACGCCGGCCAGTTCGCGCCGCTCCAGCGCGCCGGATTGGTTTGCTGGCGCTTGATCCCCTGCAGGGAGTCGGGCGCGACGTGGCAGGGACCGACCGTGCCGGGCTCAACATCCGTAAGCTGCAAGCGGGAACTCCAGTCTGGTGAAATGATTTGGTGTATAGGCGCGCGCCGATCACGATGGCGTCATGCGGGCGGGCGCGCGGACTCGTATTCTAACTGTATGGTGTGGCGCGCAGTGTGAGGATTGAGCCGTCGGGGTGATTCGCCTGTTCCTATCCGTTTCGCGCGAATTGCGCAGTGCGTTCCACCGCCTTGCTCAAACCTTCACGATGCCGAGATCCAGCAAGCTGCGCGCGGCGGCGACGATGCTTTCCTCGGCCGGGCGCGGCACCCAACCGAGCACCGTGCGCGCGTGGCTCGCATCCATGTTGTACACCCTGCCCAGCCCGCCGACGGCCTGCTT
>DATKUQ010000549.1:0-3964 GCA_035530495.1 Burkholderiales bacterium | reverse complement strand
CGGGGCGCCGTGCGCGCCTGGCAAGGTACATACCGCTCATACCGCTCATCGTTTTTGTTGTGTTGGTGGTATTCCTTGGCATCGGCCTCACCATGGACCCAAGGTACATACCATCGCCTCTGATCGGCAAGCCCGTGCCCGAATTCAGTCTGCCGCCGGTTAAGGGGCGCACGCTGGGACTTTCGAGCGCCGACCTCCATGGCCAGGTGTCGCTCGTCAACGTGTTCGCCTCGTGGTGCGTCGCTTGTCGCGAGGAGCACCCGGTGCTGCTGGGCCTCAGCCAAAAGCACATCGTGCCGATCTACGGCTTGAACTACAAGGACAAGCCCGATGATGCGCAGGCCTGGTTAGATCGGCTGGGCGATCCCTATACGCGCACCGGGGCCGACATTTCCGGCCGGGTGGCGATCGATTGGGGAGTCTACGGCGTGCCCGAGACCTTTGTAATCGACCGCGACGGGCGGATCGCGTATAAGCAGATCGGACCGATAACGCCGGCGGTGTTGCGCGACACGATCCTGCCGCTAGTCGCCAAGCTACAGAAATGACGTTCGTGAATTCCATTGCGGAATGGGACGCCAGGCCTTTGAAGTCGCGAAATCCGGGGTGCGCCGGGTCGTCGCATGCCCATGGCTGAACTGACCGCAATCGCGCTCATGACGGCGTTCGGCGCGGGAATCATATCGTTCCTGTCCCCGTGCGTGCTGCCTCTGGTGCCGGGCTATATCTCCTATGTGGCCGGCGATGCCCTCGTCCACGGCCATCACGCGAACGAGCGCCCGCAGCGTCTCGCGACATTCGGCTTGAGCCTGTGCTTCGTGGCCGGGTTCTCGACGGTGTTCATCGCGCTCGGTGCGGGCGCGACCGCGCTCGGCCAACTGCTGCTGCGCTACGAGTACGAGACCAACATCGTCGGCGGCATTATCGTGATCATGTTCGGGCTGTTCATGATCGGAATGTTGAAGCTGCCCTGGTTGCAACGCGACCTGCGCTTCCACGGCAACATCAAAGGGGCCCGCCCGCTGGGGGCGTATTTCATCGGACTGGCATTTGCCTTCGGCTGGAGCCCATGCATTGGACCGGTGCTGGGCGTGATCCTTACGGTTAGTGCGGCTGCGGCCACGGTATCCAGCGGAATTGTTCTGCTCGGCGCTTATTCGCTCGGGCTGGGCATTCCCTTCCTGGCTACCGCGCTATTCACCGACGCACTGCTGAAACGGCTGAAGTCGATGCGGCGCGCCGGGCGATGGCTGCAGATCGGCGCGGGCGTCGCGATGATTGTCATGGGCATCGCCATGATCACCGGATGGCTCACGGCGTTCGCTTTTTGGTTGCTCAACACGTTTCCCGTGTTCGCTACCATTGGATAAACGGGAGGCTCGCAGGCATGGTCGCAGCGATTAGCGCCAATGCCAGGCTCGCGACAATCGCCACCCGATCGATGCCGCGGAACGCTGCCTGCCGCCGCGGGGCATGCCTGGGAGAGCGTTTTGTAGTACAGCGTAACAGCCCGGACTGGCGCTACCTCAGCCTACAACAGGACAACATGGCGCATACATTGGCGTGATTGAATAGGAACTGACGCGACTGGATGACCCGATGCCGGGCAAAAAGTCTCGCAGAGTTCGAACATTCACTCACTGGAGAACAGATCATGAAACGAGCAACGAAAATCGTAATCGCCGCCGGTGCGGCATTGTCCCTCGGGTTGGCAGCCGCGACAGTCAGTGCGCAATCCTATGGACCAGGCTGGGGTGGGCACATGGGCGGCTACGCCATGGGCGGGGGAATGATGGGCGGATACGGCGCCGGGCCCGGCTACAACATGGGGCCTGGGATGATGGGCGGCTATGGACCGGGCTACGGCATGGGGCCGCAGGCCATGTTCAACGCTTACTCCGGCAATGCAGATGAGGGCCTTGCCGCGCTGAAGTCGGAACTGGGAATCACGGCCAAGCAGGATGCCGCGTGGCAGGCATTCACGAAGAATGCAAAGCGACAGGATGAAAACCGGCAGGCGTGGTTCGCCAAGATGCAGCAAGCGCGCAGCGCAGGCTCGGCGCCGGAACTTCTCGCGCAGCAAACCGAGTTCATGAAGCAGCGCCAGGCCGAAATGGAAGCCAACGTCGCTGCGCTGAAGAATCTGTACGCAACGCTCACGCCGGAACAGAAAACAATCGCGGATCAGCGCTTCGGCGGATTCGGGCCGGAATGGGCTCAGGGCAGCCGCGGGGGTCCGAGAGGCTACGCTCGCTAATGGGAAAACGCGCGGGGCGGCATCGCCGCTCTGCATGGACTTCGGACCCGCGTGCACAATCGCGCGACGTTCGTTGGTTTCGGGAGATAGAGATGATGTGGGGATATGACGGATTTGGATTCGGATTTGGAGGTGGCGCAATGGGTATCGGTATGCTGTTGTTCTGGGGATTGATCATCACCGCCATCGCGGTGCTGGCGCGCGGATTTGGCGCAGAGTCCGTCGAAAAATCCGGCGGGAACGAACCTTGGGCGCGCGACAAAGCACCGCTCGAAATTCTCGGCGAGCGCTACGCCAGAGGCGAGATTGACAAGAGTGCGTTCGAGAATCAGCGCCGCGATCTCGCACGGTCTGGCGCCGTGCCCATGGATCAGCCGCGGAACGAGGTCCTGAAAGCGGGTGGAGTGGAGGCATCATGACCGCGAACATAGGCAAAGCGATGCTCGCCGGAATCGGCGCGACGCTGGCGCTGCTGGGGCTGTATTTCGGCGTGCTTACGCTGGTCTCTGGATGGGATTTCACGCTCGAGCAGTTTCTCACCTATCGCTACTTCGTCGTTGCGCTGGCCGCCGGTTTCGGCATCCAGGTCGGGTTGTTCGTGCATTTGAAAGCGCTGGTGCAGGGCGCGCGCAATCAGGGGGTCGTGCTTGCCACCTCGGGTACGACCTCGACGGCGGCAATGGTGTCGTGCTGCATGCATTATCTGGCCAACATCGCACCGATCATCGGAGCGGCGGGGCTGGTCACCTTTGCCACACAGTACCAGGTC
Source organism: Burkholderiales bacterium (assembly GCA_035530495.1). Lineage (GTDB taxonomy): Bacteria > Pseudomonadota > Gammaproteobacteria > Burkholderiales > SG8-39 > 2-12-FULL-64-23. Next base: position 938 of record DATKUQ010000549.1, on the reverse strand, counting down.
CAGTTCTTCTGGGTCGGGCTGGCGTTCAACGCCGCCGGCATTATCTATATTTCTTCCAAAGTGTTTCAAGCAACCAAGGAGCATGCAAAATGTCTAGCCGTATCCTGAAGTCGTTCTTCTCGTTTCCCTTGTTGGTTCTTTTTGCCGCCGCGCTGTATGCGTCGGGTGCCGCGGCCACCGAACTGGCGCAGCAGAGCAGCCAGGCGGGCAGTGTCAGCATTAGCGTCAAGCCCACCGATGTCTCGGCTGGTGCGGCCGCGTGGCTGTTCCAGGTCGCGTTGAACACCCACAGCGGTGCTCTCGAGGATGATCTCGCGCACAGCGCGGTCCTGGTGGACGCGGCCGGCACGCAGCACGCTGCGTTGGGCTGGGATGGCGATCCGGCCGGAGGCCACCATCGCAGAGGCGTATTGCGTTTCAAGCCGATCTCGCCGCGACCCGCGGCGATTGAACTGCGCATCCTGCGACCCGGGGAGACGACGCCGCGAATATTCCGCTGGAAATTGAATTGATCGCCGTCTATCGGTCCGTTGGCGCGTTTGCAATAGCTCAGCCCGCGTTCTCGGGGGGGCGTTTCGGGCGGGCAACGAGGCTCAAGCCTCCGCAGGTTCCTCGGTCCACGGGCTGCACAACTGCCGGCCGCGGAGCCGGCGGTTAGTGCGACATCCCGTCCCGGAGCAACCCGGGATCTGGTGGCATACCCCTTAGGGGTACTGGACATATACCCAATGAGGGTATATGGTGTCGACAGGCGGTTCGAGCTGTGCAGCAGTGGGGCATCGCACTTCCTGATTTGATAGCAGGCTTTTACCCGCTGCCGAATCGTAGTGAAATTGAATACCGCCCCGCAGGTTCCAGGCACAACCGCAAGATTGTTGCGGCGAGCCATCGTAAACCTGTGTTGAAGAAAGGAGAATTTCGAATGAAGCCTAACACGA
>DATKUQ010000548.1:0-16033 GCA_035530495.1 Burkholderiales bacterium | reverse complement strand
CCTTTTCGCCTGGGCGCCAGCCTTCGGGGGTGGCCACGCCGTGGCGGTCGCTGGTTTGCAGGGCTTCGAGCAGCCGCAGGAACTCTTCGACCGAGCGGCCGTTGCTCATGGGATAGTAGACCATCGCACGCACCTTGCCGTCCGGGTCAATGACGAAGGTGGCGCGCACGGCCGAGGTGTCGCTCGCCCCGGGCTGGATCATGCCGTAGTCGTGCGCAATGCGCATAGACAGATCGTCGATGATGGCAAATGGAATCTCCACGCCGAACTTTTCCTTGATGTTGCGAATCCAGGCGAGGTGCGAATAGGTGCTGTCGATCGACAGGCCAAGCAATTCGCAGCCGAGCTGGCGAAAACGCTCGTAGGCCCCGGCGAAGGCGAGGAACTCGCTGGTGCACACCGGCGTGAAATCCGCCGGATGGGAAAACAGTAGCAGCCATTTTCCCCGGTAGTCCTGCAGCGAGCGCGGACCGTGGGTGGTCCTGGCGGTAAAATCCGGCGCCGGTTCGTTGATGCGCGGCAGTCTCGCGTTCCAGACATTTTCCATTGCGTTCTCCTGTGCTGCGGGATTCGTCCCGGGATCAGCCGTACCGTCAATCCTGAAACCGGGCGATGATCTCGGGCGGAATGACGCCCGCTTTCATGCCATCCGGATCATTCGGGTCGCGCAGACCCCAAACCCGCACTTCGCGCCCCTCGACGACGATATTACCGTTGTTATGTATCCGATGCTCGACCACGAAAACCTTGCTGCGCCACTCGCCGACCCAGCTCTCCAGCATGATCTGGTCGCCGAAGCGCGACGGGCCGCGAAAGCTCGCGCTGGCATCGACCAGCGCCACGCCCGCCATCCGGTATTGCGGAAACAGCTGTGCCCAAGGCATGCCGCGCGAGCGGAACATCCTTTCCGTGGCGCGATCGAACCATTCGAAATAGCGCGGGTAGAAGACGATCCTGGCCGGGTCGCAATCGGCGAAATCGACGACGATGTCCATGCGCGAAGGCTTCATTCAGGCGCCGATGAATTCGCGGATCAGCCGGTTCAGGCGCTCCGGCTCTTCGTGCATGACCCAGTGCGACGCGTCGGGCAGGCGCTCGATGCGCAGATCGGGCACGCAGGCCTGCAGCCCGTCCAGGTTGCCCGGCAGCAGCGCCTGGTCGCGCATGCCCCAGACCACCAGCGTCGGCACACGCACCATGAAGTCGGCGGGATCCAGACGCAAGGCCTTCGCGCCGGAATCATCCCCGATCGGCGGATACAGCGGCGAAGCCCGGTAGTAATTGAGGCTGCCGCTGAGCGCGCCCGGCTGCGACCAAGCCTCGATGTACGCGGCCTTCTCTGCCGGATCGACCCTGCCCCGGCCCCAGTCTTCCAAGGTCATTTTCGCCAGTCGTTCGTAATTGTTTTCCGACAGCACGCGCTCGGCCTTCTCGCTGCGCAACAGATTCATGTACTGGCTCGCCGCGGCTTGAGCCGGATTGTGCGCGAGCTCGCGCGCGAACGTGACCGGATGCGGCGAATTGACGATGACGAGCTTGCTCAGGGTCTGCGGATGCGCCATGGCGTAACCCCAGGCCACAGCCCCGCCCCAGTCGTGCGCCACCAGCACGAACTTCTCCTTTCCCAGGTGTTCGGCCAACTGGCGCACGTCCTCGATCAGGATGCGCGCCTTGTATTGTTTCACCTCGGCCGGGTGATCCGACAGGTTGAATCCGCGCAGATCGGGCGCAACCGCCAGATGGTCGCGGCCGAACTCTTCCAGCTGCGCTTTCCAGCAATACCAGAACTCGGGAAAGCCGTGCAGAAACAGGATCAGCGGGCCCTCGCCGGCATGGGCGTAGTGCAGGCGTATGCCGTTGACGCTGGCGTAGTCGTGGCGGATGGCGGTCAAGAAATTCCCAGAATAGAAAGGCGCGGCGCCACGCAGGTACTTAGTCGAATTTCGAGAAATCGGGTTTGCGTTTCTCGAAAAATGCGGTGAACGCCTCCTTCGCTTCCGGCGCGCCCAGAAGTTCGCCGTAGTGGCCGATCTCCAGTTCCATCTGCTCGGCCATTGCGGCGGCGAAACTGCGCTTCATCAGTTGCTTGGTCAGGCGCAGCGAGGCAGCGGGCTTCTGCGTCAACTTTCTTGCCTGCGCCAAAGCGGTTTCCAGCAGCATGTCTTCGGGCACCACTGCGCTGACGATGCCGATGTCCTTCGCCACCTGCGCGCTGAAAGGCTCGCCCAGCAACAATAGCTCGGCTGCGCGCTGGTAACCGACGAGCGCGGGCAACAACAGACTGGACGCGGCCTCCGGCACCAGCCCCAGATTGACGAATGGCAACTGCAGGCGCGCGTTCGGCGCCGCGTACACCAGGTCGCAATGCAACAGCATGGTCGTACCTATTCCCACCGCCGCCCCGGCCACTGCCGCGACAATCGGTTTTTTCGCGCGGCTGATGTTGCGCAAGAACTGAAACGCCGGCCGGTCGTCGTCACGCGGACGGTTGTCGAGAAAGTCCTGCAGATCGTTGCCCGCGGTGAACAGGTCGGCCTTGCCGTGGATCAATATCACGCGCACCTTGGCGTCGGATTCGGCCGCCTTGATCGCGTCGGCCATGGCCTGGTACATGGCCGCGGTGAGCGCGTTCTTCTTGTCCGGTCGGTCGATTTCGATGCGCAGAATACCGTCTTTGGTTTCAGTGAGGATATGGTTCATGAGCGCTCTGGAAGGGCCGATAGTGGTTAAGCGGGCGCAAAGGCAATCGCAGCTTAGGCCGCAGCCGCCCGCCTGCGCGCCCTTCGCGGCAAGGCTGCGGTCAAGCCGTCGGCAACTTGTGTTCCTTGAAGTCCTCGCGCAGTTTGGTCTTCAGCAGCTTGCCCGTTGCGGTGTGCGGCAGCTGGTCGACGAATACCACGTCGTCCGGCATCCACCACTTCGCAACTTTGCCCTCGTAGAATTTGAGCAGTTCCTCGCGCGTGACCTCGGCCCCGGGTTTTTTCACCACGATCAGGAGCGGCCGCTCGTCCCATTTCGGGTGATGGCAGCCGATCACCGCGGCTTCCGCCACCGCCGGATGGCCGACCGCGATGTTCTCCAGGTCGATGGTGCTGATCCATTCGCCGCCGGTCTTGATCACGTCCTTGGAACGGTCGGTAATCTGCATGAAGCCGTCCGGATCGATGGTGGCGACGTCGCCTGTCGGGAACCAACCGAGGCCGTGCTCATCGCGACGCAGCGGGTCGCCGCCCTCGCCTTTGAAATAGCTGCTGGTGATCCACGGGCCGCGCACCAGCAGATCGCCGAACACCTTGCCGTCCCAGGGCAGCTCCTTGCCTTCGCCGTCGACGATTTTCATGTCGGCACCGTAGATATTGTGGCCCTGCTTGGACTGGATCGCGAGCTTCTGCTCTTTCGACAAATTCAACTGCTTGGCCTTGAGCGTGCATACTGTGCCGAGCGGGCTCATTTCGGTCATGCCCCAGGCGTGCAGCACCTGCACACCGTATTCCTCCTGGAAGGTCTTGATCATGGCAGCCGGCGCGGCCGAACCGCCGATGACCGTGCGGTTCATGGTGCTGAACTTCTTCTTCTCCTGCCCGACATACATAAGCAGAGCCAGCCAGACCGTGGGCACGCCTGCCGACACCGTGACCTTCTCCGCCTCGAACAACTCGTACAGGCTCTTGCCGTCCAGCCCCGCGCCGGGGAACACCAGCTTCGCCCCGACCATGGCACAGGTGTAGGGCAGGCTCCAGGCGTTGGCATGGAACATCGGCACCACCGGCAGCATCACGTCGCGCATGGAAACACAAAGCGCGTCGGGGGACGCCGCGGCAAATGCGTGAATCAGGGTCGAGCGGTGCGAGTACAGCACGCCCTTGGGATTGCCGGTAGTGCCGGACGTATAGCACAGCGAGGATGCCGTATATTCGTCGAATTGCGGCCATTCGTAGTTGCCGTTTTCGGCCTCGACCAGCTCCTCGTAGCACAGCAGGTTGGGAAGCTTGACGCTGGGCATGTGTGCGCGGTCGGTCATCGCGATCCAGCCCTTCACCCCCTTGCATGCGGGGGCGAGCTTCTCCACCAGCGGGGCGAAAGTGAGGTCGAACAGCATGTAGTCGTCTTCGGCGTGATTGACGATATAGACCAGTTGTTCCGGGAACAGGCGCGGATTGACGGTGTGCATGACCGCGCCCATACCGGAGATGCCATAGAAGGCCTCGAAATGGCGGTAGCCGTTCCAGGCGAGCGTGCCGACGCGGTCGCCCTCCTTTACGCCGAGCCGAGCGAGCGCCTGCGCCAGCTGACGCGAGCGCTTGTGCGCGTCGCGGTAAGTGTAACGATGTATGCCGCCGGAACCGTCCGCTGCCGGGCCTTCGACCGTGCGCGACACGATTTCGGTGTCGCCGTGATGCCGGCTGGCATGGACGATGAGCGAAGAAATCAGCAAGGGAACTTCCTGAATCAAGCCACGCAGCATGTTTTTTCTCCGATAAAAACAGAAAACCTCGACCGACGACGCAAGTTACCCTGCCGTGGAATCGGTGTCAATCAAGGCCGGACCAGCCGGCGCACGCTCCCCGCGGCATGCGTCGAACACGCCTGATCGAGTCGACGATCAGCGCATCGAGATCCGTTTGATCTGAGTCAAAATATCCTGTAATCTCCCAACGGATACTAGTCGTCGCTGTTGTTTTCGATTTTTGCAGAATGATCCTGCGACGAGCGGGACGAGCAATGCAGAATTCCAGCAGTAAAATCAGCCGTTGTTCCCCTGTCGGGGCTTACATCAACAACATAGGAGGAAGCATGTTCAATCTCAAACGTGCCTTCGGGGCTCTGCTTTTGTCATCGAGCCTCTTAGCAGGTTACGCTCAAGCGCAAACGGTGAAGATCGCCTTCGCCGACCCGCTGTCGGGTCTGCTCGGCCCGGTCGGCGAGAATAACCTACACAGCTGGCAGTGGGCCGCCGAGGTAGCCAACCAGCAGCATTGGGCCGGCAAGATCAAATTCGAAATCGTCCCCTTCGACAACAAGCTCTCGCCGCAGGAGACGCTGAACATATTGAAGCGCGTGGAGGATGAGGGCATCCGCTACATCGTGCAGGGCGACGGTTCCTCCGTGGCACTGGCACTGTCCCACGCGGTGACCCAATACAACGAGCGCAATCCCGGTAAGGAAATCGTGTACCTGAATTACGCCGCGATCGACCCCGACCTGACCAACAGCAAGTGCAGCTTCTGGCATTTCGCGCTGGACGCAAACGTGAACATGAAGATGGAGGCCCTGACCTCGTATCTGGCCAAGGACAAGAACATCAAGAAGGTCTACCTGATCGACCAAAACTACTCTTTCGGCCACGCAGTGGCCCGCGCCGCGAGGGAAGACCTCGCCCGCATGCGCCCCGACGTCCAGATCGTCGGCGATGATTTCCATCCGCTCGCGCGGGTGAAGGATTTCTCGCCCTATGTCGCCAAGATCATCGCATCAGGCGCCGACACCGTGATCACCGGCAACTGGGGCAGCGACCTCGCGCTGCTGATCAAGGCGGCCCATGACGCCGGGCTCAAGGCCAATTTCTACACCTTCTACGCCGCCACCACGGGCGTGCCGACGGCGATGGGCGCAGCCGGAGCGGACAAGGTCTTTTTCGTCGGCTACTGGAACATAAACAACCCGAAATTCATCGGCGCCAAATTCGCCATGGATTTCAAGAAGAAATACAACGACGACTACTATACGATGGCGACCTACACCGGCATTCGCTTCCTCGCCACGGCGTTCAACCAAACCAAATCCACCGACCCGATCAAAGTGGCCGAGGCCATGGAGGGCATGAAGGTCGAAAGCCTCAACGGCGAGGATACGATGCGCAAGACCGACCACCAGAATCAGCAGCAGCTGACGATCGCGAAGTGGGTCAAGGTCAACGGCACGACAGTCAAATACGACCAGGAAAACACCGGCTACGGCTGGGAGACGGTGGCGGAAATCCCGGCTTACGTCGGCACCCTGCCCACGTCCTGCCAGATGAAGCGGCCGTGAGCTGATCGGGTTTGCCCGGCCTCGTTCTCGAGGCACGGGCTCGAAGAAAGAAGGCCGGGCCCGCCCGGCCTTCGCTTCGTCCACCTGCATCGCAGCTATGGAATTCTTTGTCATCTCGCTGTTGAACGGCGTGTCCTACGGGCTGCTGCTGTTCATGCTGTCCTCGGGCCTCACGCTGATCTTCAGCCTGATGGGCGTGCTCAATTTCGCCCACGCCGCCTTCTACATGGTGGGCGCCTATGCCGCCTACTCGCTCGGACTCAAGATCGGCTTCTTTCCGGCTCTGTTCCTCGCGCCATTGCTGGTCGGTTTTCTCGGGGCGCTGGTCGAGCGCTACGGCCTGCGCACCGTGCACCCCTACGGGCACGTCGCTGAACTGCTGTTCACGTTCGGCCTGGCGTATCTCATCGATGAAATCGTCAAGGTGGCCTGGGGTCTCACCGCAGTCCCCTTCCGCGTGCCGGCTGTGCTCGCCGGCCCCCTGTTCACCGTGTACTCGACCGAGTTCCCCAAAATGCGCGGCTTCATGATGCTGGTCGCGCTGCTGATGCTGATGGCGGTCTACCTGCTGATCACGCGCACCCGCATCGGCCTGGTGATCCAGGCGGCGCTCACCCATCCGCACATGGCGGAAGCCCTGGGCCACAACGTGCCGCGCGTGTTCATGCTGGTATTCGGCGGCGGCACCGCCCTCGCGGGCCTGGCCGGCGTGATCGGCGGCGTGGCTTTCATTACCAGTCCGTCGATGGCCGACTCGCTCGTACCGATCATGTTCGTGGTCGTCGTGGTCGGCGGCATGGGCTCGCTTGCCGGCGCCTTCCTCGCGTCGCTGCTCATCGGCATCATCCAGAGCTTCGCCATCGGCCTCAACTGGTCGCTCGGCGGCTTCCTCGGCGCCCTCGGCATCGCGGTGAACGCGCACACGCCGTTGTATTCACTGTTGAAGCTGCAGCTCTCAGAGGTTGCGCCGATGTTGCCCTACCTGCTGCTGGTGCTGATGCTGATTTTCCGGCCCAAAGGGCTGCTCGGAACGAGAGCGGACTGATGGCCGGCGTCCCGTCGAAACTGCGCTACCGGCCCTTCAATCTCGGGCGCTGGCTGATCTGGGGGCTGACCGCGCTGGTCATGGTGGTGCTGCCGCAGATTTTCACACAAGGCTATGCGATTACGCTCATGTCGCAGATGGGCATAATGATCGTCTTCGCGCTGTCCTACAACATGCTGCTCGGGCAGGGCGGCATGCTCTCTTTCGGACATGCGGTCTACTCCGGGCTCGGCGCCTACGTCGCGGTGCATACGCTCAACCTCGCCGGCAGCGGCCAGATCTGGATGCCGGTGTCATTGCTGCCGCTGGTCGGCGGACTCGGGGGTGCCTTTTTCGGCGTGCTCTTCGGCTATGTCACCACCAAGCGCTCCGGTACCACCTTTGCCATGATCACGCTCGGCATCGCCGTGCTGGTAGACACCTGCGCGACGATGTTTCGCAATTTTTTCGGCGGCGAGGGCGGCATCAGCACCGATCGGGTGATCGGCAAGCCTTTTCTCGGCATCACCTACGGCCCGGGGGTGCAGGTCTACTACCTGATCGCAGTATGGTGCCTCGCGTCCATGGCATTGATGTACGCCTGGTCGCACACGCCGCTGGGACGCATTGCCAACGCGGTGCGCGACAACCCCGAACGCGCGGAATTCATCGGCTATGACACGCAGCGCGTGCGCTGGTTCACCTTGATCATCTCGGCTTTCTTCGCCGGCATCGCCGGCGGCCTGAGCACGATCAACTTCGAGATCGTCACACCCGACGTCGTGAGCTTGGCGAGTTCGGGTGGCGTATTGCTCGCGACCTTCATCGGCGGCATCGGTTTTTTCTTCGGCCCGATTCTTGGCGCGGTGGTTTTCAGTTTCTTCGCGGTAGCGCTTTCAGGCTATACCAATGCCTGGCAGTTCTATCTCGGTTTGTTCTTCGTGCTGATGGTGTTGTATGCGCCCGGCGGTATCGCCAGCCTCATCATGATGCAGCTCCAGCTGATTGCGCGCAAACGCTTCAAGCGCATCGCGCCGCACTATCTTGCCGCCGGCGCGAGCGGCCTGCTGCTGCTCGCCGCGCTGATCCTCACGGTGGAGATGACCTACAAGCTGTCGGAAAACAGCGCGAACGGCACGGTGATGAATCTGTTCGGCATCAATTTCGACGCCGCTAGGGCGTTGCCTTGGGCCGTGGCGGTCGGATTGTGGATCGTCGGCGGCATACTGTTCAACCTGGCGCGCAAGCGCGTCGCGCGGGTCTGGGGCGAAATCCAGACCGAATTGCTGGAGGCCAGGGCATGAACGCGCGCGCCCTCGAGCTGAAAGCGGTCAGCAAGTCCTTCGGCAACACGCCGATCATCCGCGGCGTCGACCTTGCCATTCCCCAGGGCGAGCGCCACGCGCTCATCGGCCCCAACGGCGCGGGCAAGTCCACGCTGTTCAACCTGATCAGCGGGCGCTACCCGCTGTCGGCGGGCGAGATCCTGCTCAACGGCGAGAGCATCACCGGCCTGAAGCCGTTCGAGATCAACCGCAAGGGCCTGTCGCGCAGTTTCCAGATCACCAACATTTTTCAGCGCATGTCGGTGTTCGAGAACCTGCGCTGCGCGGTGCTCTGGCCACTCGGCTACAAGTACTCGTTCTGGCATCAGCTCAAAGGACTGAAGGACGCCATTCGGAATGCCGAGGAGGTGATGGAATCGATCGGGCTGAAGGGGCGCCGCGATACGCCGGCGGGCGTGCTCTCCTACGCCGAACAGCGGGCGCTGGAAATCGGCATCACCATCGCCGGCGGCGCCGAAGTGATCCTGCTCGACGAACCCACGGCCGGCATGAGCCGCACCGAGACCGCCGACGCGGTCGAACTGATCCGCAAGGTGAGCCAGGGCAAGACCCTGGTCATGGTCGAGCATGACATGGGCGTGGTGTTCGATCTCGCCGACCGGATTTCGGTCCTCGTGTACGGCGAAGTCATCGCCAGCGACAAACCGGAGAACATCCGCGGCAATAAGGCGGTGCAGGAAGCCTATCTTGGGACGGAGGCGGAAGCGCACTGACCATGCTTGAAGTCGAAGACCTGCACGCCTACTACGGCAAGAGCCACATCCTGCACGGCGTGCATCTGCACGTCGGCCGGGGCGAGATCGTCAGCCTGCTCGGCAGGAACGGCGTCGGCCGTTCCACCACCGTCAAAGCGATCATGGGACAGGTCGACGCCGAGGGATCGGTGCGCTTCAACAACGAGCAGATGCTGGGTCTCAAGGCCTACCAGATCGCGCACAAGGGCCTGGGCTATGTGCCGGAGAGCCGCGACATTTTTCCCGGCCTCACGGTGGAACAGAATCTGCTGCTCGGCATGAAGCGCAGCAAGCAGGACAAGTCCGCGCGCTGGAGCGTCGCCGACATGTACCGCCTGTTTCCGCGCCTCGAAGAGCGCGCGCGCGTCGAGGCCGGCATGATCTCCGGCGGCGAGCAGCAGATGCTGACCTTGTGCCGCACCCTCATGGGCGACCCCGACCTGGTCATGATCGACGAACCCACCGAAGGCCTGGCGCCGAAGATCGTCGAACTGGTGGCCGAGATGTTCAAGGAAATAAAGAATCGCGGCGTGTCCATTCTGCTGGTGGAGCAGAAGCTGGCGATCGCACTGAAGATTTCGCAGCGCCTCTACGTCATGGGGCACGGCCGTATCGTGTTCGAGGGCACGCCGCAGGAGCTGCGCGAAAATAGTACAATCCGCAAGGAGTGGCTCGAAGTATGAGCGCCTAACCCTGAACAACCGAATTCGCCGCAGGCAACAGGTTGCGGAGAATTCTGCCCGGTTTCCTCTGCTCCATCTGCGGTCCAAGTTTTTTCTCAGGAGTCCCCATGAGTGCAAACTACGAAATCAAAGGCAGCATCGCCGTCATCACTCTGAACAACCCGCCGGTCAACGGCCTGGGTCATGCGACGCGAGCGGGCATTTTCGACGGCTTGAAGAAAGCCCTGGCGAAAAAGGCCGTCAAGGCGATCGTGATCACCGGAGCGGGCAAAGCCTTTTCCGGCGGCGCCGACATCAAGGAGTTCAACAGCCCGAAGAGCTTCGCCGAACCGAACCTGCATAGCGTCATCGCGGCCATCGAGAGCGCCGACAAGCCAGTGATCGCCGCGGTCCATTCGGTGGCGATGGGCGGAGGCCTGGAGCTCGCGCTCGCCTGCCACTACCGCGTGGCGGCGCCGGGGGCGCAGATCGCCCTCCCGGAAGTCAAACTCGGCCTGCTGCCCGGCGCCGGCGGCACGCAGCGTCTTCCGCGCATGGTCGGGGCGGAGACCGCACTCAACATGATCGTTTCGGGCAATCCGGTGCCCTCGGAAAAGCTCGCCGACACCAAGCTGTTCGACCAGATGATCGAGGGCGACCTCATGGCGGGCGCGATCGCTTTCGCCGAGAAAGTCGCGGGCGAGCGGCCGCTGCCCAGGGTGCGGGACATCAAGGTCGACTATCCCAACCACGAAGCCTTTTTCCAGTTCGCGCGCAACACCGTCGGTGCGATGTCGAAAAATTTTCCGGCGCCGCTCAAATGCGTCGACTGCGTGGCGGCTTCGGCAAGCATGAAATTCGAAGACGGCCTGAAGTTCGAGCGCGAAAATTTCCTCGCCCTGATGCAAACGACCGAAAGCAAGGCGCTGCGCCATTTCTTCTTCGGTGAGCGTGCGGCCTCCAAGATACCCAACGTGCCGACGGACACGCCCAAGCGGCCGATCAAGTCGGCCGCGATCATCGGCGCCGGCACCATGGGCGGGGGCATCGCCATGAACTTCGCCAACGCCGGCATCCCGGTGACAGTGCTCGAAATGAAGCAGGAGGCGCTCGACAAGGGCCTTGCGACGGTGCGCAAGAATTACGAAAATACGATGAAGAAAGGCAAGCTCACGCAAGCCAAGTTCGACGAGCGCTTGGGCCTGATCAAGGGCACCCTGTCCTACGACGACATCAAGGATGCGGACATCGTGATCGAGGCGGTGTTCGAGGAAATGGGCGTGAAGGAAAAGGTGTTCAGCAAGCTCGACGAAGTGATGAAGCCCGGTGCGATCCTCGCCTCCAACACCTCGACGCTCGACCTCAACAAGATCGCCGCGATCACCAAGCGTCCGCAGGATGTAATCGGCACACATTTCTTCAGCCCGGCCAACGTGATGAAGCTGCTGGAAATCGTGCGCGGCGAAAAGACCGCCAAGGACGTGCTCGCCACCACCATGGTGCTGGCCAAGAAGATCAAGAAGACCGGCGTGGTTTCGGGTGTATGCGACGGCTTCATCGGCAACCGCATGATCGAGCAGTACGGGCGCCAGGCAGGCTTCCTGCTCTAGGAAGGCTGCCTGCCGGAGCAGGTGGACAAGGCGATCGAGAAATTCGGCTTCGCCATGGGACCGTTCCGCATGGGCGACCTCGCCGGCAACGACATCGGCTGGGCGATCCGCAAGCGCCGCTACGTCGAGCGTCCGGAAATGAAATATTCCAAGACCGGCGATCTGCTGTGCGAGATGGGCCGCTACGGCCAGAAGACCGGCGCCGGCTGGTACGACTACAAACCGGGCGACCGCAAGCCCTATCCCTCGCAACTCGTCAACGACATGATCATCAAGCACTCCGCCGACATCAAGGTGAAGCGGCGCAAGGTGAGCGATCAGGAGATCGTCGAGCGCCTGGTGTACTCGATGGTGAACGAGGCCGCGCGCATCCTCGAGGAAGGCATTGCGCTCAGAGCCTCGGACATCGACATGGTGTACCTCACCGGCTACGGCTTCCCGCTGTACCGCGGCGGGCCGATGTTCTACGCCGACACCGTCGGCCTGATCAACGTGGTCGCAGCGATGCAGAAATACGCCAAGGGCCGCCACGGCGAGTTCTGGAAGCCGGCGCCGCTGCTGGCCAAGCTCGCCAAGAAAGGCAAGACCTTCAACTGACATGCATCAGCAGCAAGCGCAAATTTAGGGTTTGTAACGACACGAGGGGATACGCCCCGAAGGAAGTCCCCTTGGGGGACCTCCCCTCGTGCTCCCCTGTATCAGACGTGACAAAATGACTTTTGTTACGGGTTCTTAGGAGATCGACATGACCGACGCCGTAATCGTTTCCACCGCACGCACGGGGCTGGCAAAGTCCTGGCGCGGCGCCCTCAACATGACCCACGGTGCCTCCATGGGTGGCCACGTGGTCAAGCACGCCATCGAGCGCGCCAAGATCGATCCGGCGGAAGTGGAGGACGTGCTCATGGGCTGCGCCACCCCTGAAGGGGCGACCGGCGCCAACATAGCGCGCCAGATCGCGCTGCGCGCCGGCTGCCCGGTGACCACCGCGGGCGCCACGGTGAACCGCTTCTGCTCCTCGGGCCTGCAGACCATCGCCATGGCGGCGCAGCGAGTGATCGCCAACGAAGGCGACATTTTCGTAGCTGGCGGCGTCGAGTCGATCTCGTGCGTGCAGAACGAAGCCAACCGGCACATGATCAACGAGGCGTGGCTGAAGCAGAACAAGCCCGAACTTTACTGGCCAATGCTGCAGACGGCCGAACAGGTGGCGAAACGTTACAACATTTCGCGCGAAAAGCAGGACGAATACGGTGCGCGCAGCCAGCAGCGTGCGGCTAAGGGCGACGCCGAAGGCAAGTTTAGCGATGAAATCGTGCCCTTCACCACGATCATGGGCGTGGGCGACAAGGCAACCGGCATGCTGCTGACCCGGGAAGTGACGCTGACCAAGGACGAGGGCATACGCGCCGGCACCACCTACGAGGGCGTGTCCAAGATCAGGCCGGCGATCCCCGGGGGGGTGATCGCGGCGGGCAATGCCAGCCAGTACTCCGACGGCGCCGCAGCGGTGGTGGTGATGAACGCCAAAACGGCCGAGCACAAGGGCCTCAAGCCCCTGGGCATATTCCGCGGCTTCGCCGTGGCCGGCTGCGAGCCGGACGAAATGGGCATCGGCCCGGTATTCGCGATCCCGAAACTGTTGAAGCGCACCGGCGTCAGGCTCGAGGATATCGACCTGTGGGAGTTGAACGAGGCCTTCGCGGTGCAGGTTATCTACTGCCGCGACAAGCTCGGCATTCCCGATGACCGGCTGAATGTGAACGGCGGCGCCATTGCCGTCGGCCACCCCTATGGCGTCTCCGGCACGCGCCTCACCGGCCACGCACTGATCGAAGGCAAGCGCCGCGGCGCAAAGTACGTCGTCGTGACCATGTGCATAGGCGGCGGCCAGGGCGCAGCCGGCCTGTTCGAGGTCGTTTGAGCGAGGCCTGAGACCACAAAAAGCGCCGGGAAAAGCGGGGATACATGGCAAGCACGAAGGTGGTCAGCGACATCGCCGGCAAGGTATGGAAAATCGAAGCGCCCGCCGGCACCAAGGTGGCGCAGGACGATGTCGTGCTCATCCTTGAGTCGATGAAAATGGAAATCCCGGTGCCTGCCCCGCGCGCGGGCACCGTGACCGAAATCTACTTCCAGGAAGGCGAGGTAGTGGGCGAAGGCGAAGTGGTCGCGATCATCGAATAGCCGCCTGCCGCCTACAGTGCAATCCAAGATCCTGTGCCGCCGCGACCTTGAGTTCGTCCTGTACGAACTGCTGGAGGCAGGCAGCCTGAGCAGCCGGCCGCGCTACGCCGACCATACGCGCGAGACTTTCGACGCGGCGCTCGACACCTGCGAGCGCATGGCGACCGAACTGTTCGAGCCGCATTACAAGAAGAGTGACCAGAACGAACCCCGCGTCTTCATCGATGAGGACGGCAGCGAAAGGGTGCGCATCATTCCCGAGGTCAAACAAGCGCTCGACGCCTTCTGCCAGGCCGGACTGATGGCCGCGGGGCAGGATTACGATCTCGGCGGCATGCAGTTGCCTGCGGTGGTCAATGCGGCCTGTTTCGCCTGGTTCAAGGGCGCCAACATCTCCACCGCCGGGTATCCCTTCCTCACCATCGGCAACGCCAACCTGCTGCTCGCGCACGGCAGCAAGCAGCAGATCGACACCTACGTGCGGCCGATGATGCAAGGGCGATTCTTCGGCACCATGTGCCTGTCCGAGCCGCAGGCAGGCTCTTCGCTCGCCGATATCAAGACCCGCGCCGAAGCGCAGCCGGACGGCAGCTACCGGCTGTTCGGCAACAAGATGTGGATCTCCGCCGGCGAACATGAGTTGTCGGAGAACATCGTCCATCTGGTGCTGGCGAAAATACCGGGCTCGCCACCGGGGGTGAAAGGCATATCGCTGTTCATCGTGCCGAAAAAGCTGGTCAATGCCGACGGCTCCGGAAAGGTGACATGCGGCGAGCGCAACGACGTAGTGCTTGCCGGCCTGAACCACAAGATGGGCTACCGCGGCACCACGAACACGCTGCTCAACTTCGGCGAAGGCAAATTCAAACCCGGCGGCGCAGCCGGCGCCGTGGGCTATCTGGTAGGAGAGGTCAACCGCGGCCTCGCCTGCATGTTTCATATGATGAACGAAGCCCGGATCGGCGTCGGCATGGGCGCGGTGCTGCTGGGCTACACCGGCTACCTGCATGCGCTGGACTACGCGCGCAGCCGGCCCCAGGGGCGTCCCCCCGGTGCGAAGGACCCGACTTCGCCGCAGGTCCCCATCGTCGAGCACGCCGACGTGCGCCGCATGCTGCTGGCGCAGAAATCCTACGTCGAGGGCGGCCTCGCGCTGTGCCTCTACTGCGCGCGCCTGGTGGACGAGCAGAAGACCGGGGAAACCGAAGGCGCGCGCGCCGAGGCCGGCCTGCTGCTGGACATGCTCACGCCGATCGCCAAGAGCTGGCCGTCGCAATGGTGCCTGGAAGCGAACAATCTCGCGATCCAGGTGCACGGCGGCTACGGCTACACGCGCGACTACAAGGTGGAGCAGTTCTACCGCGACAACCGACTCAATCCGATCCACGAGGGCACCCACGGCATCCAGGCGATGGACTTGCTCGGGCGCAAGGTCGGCATGGAGCGCGGGCGCGCGTTCGAGCTGCTGCTCGCGCGCATGGCGCAGACCGCCGCGGAGGCGCAAGCGAGCGACGCCGCGCTGCTCGGCCAGTGCGCCGAAGCTCTGAATGCCGCCGCGCACGAGGCCGGCGCCACCACGCGTGCCCTGCTGGCGTCGCGCGACGCAAAACTGATGCTCGCCAACGCCTCGGTCTATCTGGAAATGCTCGGACACGTGGTGCTCGCCTGGGTCTGGCTGCGCCAGGCCGTGATTGCCCAGCGCGCGCTCGCCGCGGCGCAGGGAGACGATGCGGATTTCTACCGCGGCAAACTGCAGGCCTGCCGCTATTTCTTCCGCTACGAATTGCCGAAGGCGGATGCACAGCACACGTTGCTGCGCAGCCTCGATGCAACCTGCCTCGACATGAGCGACGCGTGGTTTTAAGAGTATCCAACAAGACGAGGGGATGCTTCCCCTCGTGTTCCCCTGAATCAGGCGCCTGAGGGGGAATTTTGTCAGGCGCTCTAAGCAAGTACGCGGTCGTGAACGGTCCGCGTCGCCAAACTGCACCAAGGAGGACTTTTAGATGAGCGTCAAGAAACTGATGGATCTGAGCGGCAAGGTCGCGCTGGTCACCGGCGGTTCGCGCGGACTGGGACTGCAAATTGCCGAAGCCTTGGGCGAAATGGGCGCCAAGCTGGCGCTGACGGCGCGCAAGCCCGACGAACTGGCGCAGGCGAAAGCGCACCTCGGGCACATGCACGACCAGGTGTTCACCCTGCCCTGCGATCACAGCAAGGCCGCCAGCATCCAGCCGGTAATCGAGGAAATCATGCAGCACTACGGGCAGATCGATATCCTGGTCAACAATGCCGGCACCACCTGGGGCGCGCCGGCGGAGGAGCATCCGCTGGACGCCTGGGAAAAAGTCATGAACCTCAATGTCACGGGACTGTTCCTGACCACGCAGCTCGTGGGCAGGCTGTCGATGATCCCGCGGCGTTACGGCCGCATCGTCAA
>DATKUQ010000547.1:0-2647 GCA_035530495.1 Burkholderiales bacterium | reverse complement strand
TGCCAGTTTGTCGCTCACCCCCGGCCTTAGCTCAAAGGGCGGACCGACGTCTCTTATTGTCCGGACGGCGTATCCATTGCGCGACGTTTCACCATTGCTACTACGCAACCCAATGGCGTCTCATTGCGACCGGCGAGCTGCAACTAATTGCCCGGCCCACCTCAAACAAGCGAGACAATTCATGTGGAACAATAAGGGAAAACCCTGATGTCAGCAAGCACAGTTTGTGATAGGCACATGCACGAGGACCTATGACTTTTGGCCTAGTCCGATTGGTTGAGCGCGAAGGGTCCTTCGTCCTCAACGGCTTCGCAGCCGCGCCGTTCCGCGACATGGAAGTGTGCGAAATCTTCCGTTGGATACTCACGAGGCGCGCACGCGCCGGGTCACGCTGGATGCCTCGATGGCGCAGAAGCCGATGCGCGCGCTCGCATTGCGATATGGAGACGAAGCGCGCCCTTGGGTCATGCGCAGTGCCTGCCGCTGCCAGGCGATGCCCCGGCGCATGGGGCGACGGCGAAGCACCCCACGGGGATGCTTACGCTGCGATCGTCTTCTCCTAGCTCACGCTCTCACGCCACGCCGACGCCCTGCCCCGCCACCATCTGCCCGATGCGGCAGGCCGCGTCGAAGCCCTGCTTCCTGAATTCCGCCAACACCTGCGCCTCG
Organism: Burkholderiales bacterium; assembly: GCA_035530495.1. Classification (GTDB taxonomy): domain Bacteria; phylum Pseudomonadota; class Gammaproteobacteria; order Burkholderiales; family SG8-39; genus 2-12-FULL-64-23. Next base: position 1,978 of record DATKUQ010000547.1, on the reverse strand, counting down.
GTATCGGGAGCACAGGCGACGAGCAGGCCGCCGCTGGTCTGCGGATCGGTGAGCAGCGCGCGCTGCCAGTCGGACGCACTGTCGGGCAGATGCACCTCATCGCCGTAGCCACCCCAGTTGCGCCCGCTCGCGCCGGTCACCGTGCCCTGTTGCGCCCAGCGCAGCGCCTCATCGATGATCGGCAGGTCGGCGAAGCGTACCCGCGCGCCCAGCCCGGAGCCGCGGCACATTTCCAGCAGGTGACCCGCCAGGCCGAAGCCGGTCACGTCGGTCATCGCGTGCACGCCCGGCAACTCGGCCAAGGCGGCGCCCGGCGTATTGAGCTGGGTTGTCGCGGCGATCATCCGTTCGTAACCTGCAGCCGAGAGCGCGCCCTTTTTCAGCGCGGCCGAGAGTATGCCCACGCCCAGGGGTTTGCCCAGGATCAGCACGTCGCCCGCAAGGGCGCTGTCGTTGCGCTTGACCCGGTCCGGATGCACCAGTCCCAGGGCGACCAGACCGTAAATCGGCTCGAGCACGTCGATCGAGTGTCCACCGGCGATGGGGATGCCGGCTGCGGCGCATACCGACTCGCCGCCGGCGAGGATCTTCCCGACCACTTCCAGCGGCAATTTGTCCAAGGGCATGCCGACGATAGCGAGCGCCATAATCGGCTTGCCGCCCATGGCATAAATGTCGGAGAGCGCGTTGGTTGCGGCGATGCGCCCGAAGTCGTAGGGATCGTCTACGATGGGGGTGAAAAAATCGGTGGTCGCAATCAGCGCCTGACTGTCGTTCAAGCGGTACACCGCGGCGTCATCGCTCGACTCGGTGCCCACCAGCAGCTCCGGCGGCAGCGCGCGCATCGGCGTCGCGGCGAGCAGCTCGGTGAGCACGCCGGGCGCGATCTTGCAGCCGCAGCCGCCGCCGTGGGAGAACTGGGTAAGGCGAAAGGGGGGAGCGATCGGTGCGTCCATGGCGGCGGGAGTCGGTTGGGGTGCGGTGTTTGCGTGTAAACTTGCGCCTGATTCTCAGGCTCTTGAGCCGCGTATTCGACGCGGCCTACTCGGAAAATCGGTGAAATTTCCTAACGTCGTAACCGTAGCACAGCTGGCCGAATTTGACGAGGTCATCGACGTGCGCTCGCCCGCAGAATTCGCCGAGGACCACGTTCCCGGCGCGATCAACTGCCCGGTGCTCGACGACAGCGAGCGCGCCGCGATCGGCACTCTGTACAAGCAGGTCTCGCCGTTCGACGCGAAAAAGCGCGGCGCGGCGCTGGTGGCGAAGAACATCGCGCGCCATATCGAGGAAAAATTCGCTGCGCATGGCAGGAACTGGCGCCCGCTGGTGTATTGCTGGCGCGGCGGCAAGCGCAGCGGCGCCATGGCCCACATCCTGTCGGAGATCGGCTGGCACGCGGCACAGCTCGAAGGCGGTTATCGCGCTTATCGGCGCGATATCCTGGCGCAGCTCGCGCTATTGCCGCAGAAGTTCCGCTATCGCGTGGTCTGCGGTGCGACCGGAAATGCCAAGAGCCGGCTGCTGCAGGCGCTGGCTGCAGCCGGCGCGCAGGTGCTCGACCTGGAGGACCTTGCCAGTCATCGCGGCTCGGTACTCGGCAACCTGCCCGAACAGGCGCAGCCCGCGCAAAAAATGTTCGACAGCCTGGTGTGGGACGCCTTGCGCAAACTCGATCCGGACCGAATCGTGTATGTGGAAGCAGAAAGCAGGAAAATCGGCCAGTTGCAGGTCCCCGACGCGCTGCTCGCGCGCATGCGCGACAGTCCCTGCGTGCTCATCGAGGCGCCGCTGGCCGAGCGCGTCGCCTTTCTCGTCGGTGAATACGGCCATTTCCTCGGCGACCCGCGCGACCTGAAATCCAAGCTCGACTGCCTCTCCGCCCTGCACAGCAAGGACACGCTCGCGCGCTGGATGAAACAGATCGAAGACAAGCGCTGGGACGAGCTGGTCGCAGACCTGCTCGCCAATCATTATG
>DATKUQ010000546.1:0-3113 GCA_035530495.1 Burkholderiales bacterium | reverse complement strand
CTCGCCATCGGATCGAGGAAAATCGTTCCGGTGGTCGTCGCCGAAAGATAGAGAACGCCGGCATTGACCGAGGACATGCCGAAGCCCATGGGGATCATGATCAGCGGCTCGAGCGTCCCCTTTGCGCCCAGATATACGAACAGGATGCCCAGCGCGATCAGCACGATGCGCGCGATGGCGATGGTCGGGCCGGCAGCCACCATTGTGGCCACCCCTTGGAATATGTGCAGCACGTCGATATGCGGCATGTCAGGCTCCGTTTTTCGGCCCGGCCTGCGTCCGGGTTTCGGCCGACGGCTCGCCGCTGGGGCGTCGCATGCGGATAACGACAAAGGTCAGCTTGATAACCCAGGCGACGAGAAACGAAACCACCGCCGCGATCCCGTAGACCATGAACATCAATTTGGTTGCATCCCAGACATTTTCCATTTGCGATTTCCTGTGATATTGCGGTCAAGGCCCCAAACGGCGCGGGTGAGTTCTTCCGAATTCTTCAGGCTTACAGATTCCCATCGCATTCCCGCTTACCGTTCCCTGCCCTATGGCTGCCGTTGCAACGCCGCGTCGGCCCGCTGGCTCTGCTCTGCACGTCCTGCCTTCCAGCGCACTTCGGGGTAGTAGCACATGAACCCTGCGCGGCAATGCTCTTCAGTCTTGCGGATACCCACTGCAAACTCGGCCACCTCCCGTTGCGTGCTGCCGCCGTGGACCCGGTCCACCACCGCGCGCACCATTTCAACGCTCTTCAGCTTGCGTCCGCTCGCGCCCTCCCGGCCCGCGATCTTAACCGAGGTGACGCCCGCATCTTGCAGACGCGAAATCGCGCACAGCCCACAGGGACCGAACGGATAGCTTTCGGGAGTGGTCGAAAATCCGCAGCCGAATCGATACCACAGCCAGCGCTTGTAGTCCGCGTCGTTCTCGCGCAACTTGCGCGCGGTTCTTTCCGAGATCATACCGCCTTTCGCGTCGCGATAGATGAAAGGCCGGCTGTCGATGCAGATCGGCCCGCCCTGTTTGGCAGGCAGGTGGATCGAGTGGCAGGCGCCCTCCTCGAAGACGCAGCCGTCGTTGAGAACGAAGGCTTCCACCTCGACATCGCCGGCGGCCTTTGCGATCGCGCCGATCTCATCGAGCGTGACGTCGCGCGGGAGAATCACCCGCCTTACTCCCAAGTCGCGATAGAAGCCGACGCCGGCACTGTTGCGGCAAGCGGCAACCGAGCTTACGTGGATCGCCATGTCCGGCACGCGTTCGCGCAGTTCGGCGATCAGCGCGGCGTCCGCGACGATGACCGCATCGCCGCCCAAATCGCGGAACCGGCTCGCCAATTCCACCAGCGCAAGCTGATAGGCGACGCCGTAGTGCTGGGCGTTCAGCACCAGGAACAGCCTGGCCGCGCTGCGATGCGCAATGTCGGCAGCTTGCTGCAATTCCTCCAGCCCGCCCAGGTTGCCGAAGTAGCGGCGATTGACGGCCCCGGTATTGAACTGCGCAATCCATTCTTTAGGCACTACGCCGCAGTAAAGCTCGTCGGCACCGGCGGCCACCATGGTTTCGATTTCGTCGATGCGGCTGATCGGTGCGGTGATCTTCATCTCAAACCCCGGAAAAAACGACGCGCGTGACGCGGCCCGCTTCCAGCGCGTCGCGCACGATCTCCGTCATGGCCGCGTCGTGCCGGTAGTAAAGGCTGTTGCCACGGGCGTAGGAGGCGATCCCGGAAGGCGAGGCATTCACCCCGAGCTCGTACATACCCAGGCACTCGTGATGGCAGGGACGCCCCGGCGCGAATTTTTCCGGGAGTTCCTGCCGCAAGGACCCGATTTTGCAGATGCGCCCCTTTGCCACGTAGGCATAGGGCGCCCAAACGCTGAGCGCGAGGTCTGCGACCTCATACAAGCCGGGCGTCGCGAATGGCGGTACGTCCAGTTCGATGCGCGCTATGCCCAGGCGCTCGAGCAAACGCCGGTGTCCCGGCGTCGAATAGCTGTTCGAGTAGGGTTTCATCCACGCCGCTGAAGGCAGGCGCGGATCCTTGATCATTTTCGCCAGCTGGCGCCCGGCGACAAGGCGTCGTTGCGGATACGCCGCCCGCAGGAAACTCGCTACGCCCCAGTCATTGACCAGAATTTCGGCGGTCTCAGGCAGGGCTGCGGCAGCCTCGCCTATCCTGACCAGCAGCGCATCATTGGCCACCGGCGTCGCGACCACCAGCGTCAAGCCGAGTTTCTGCGAAACCGCCGCGGCGCGCTCCAGTGCCTCGCGCTCCGGAAAAAGATGCTCGCAGAATTCGCTGCCGAAATAGAGATGGCTCGCGGCGGCATCACCAGGCAGCATTGCGGTCGCCGCCTCGTCTCCGAGCAAATCGGCGATATCGCTCACCCGTAGCGTGGATAGCGTGCTCAGCGCTGTCAGGCGGCGCGGATCGACGACGGCCATGCCGATTTCAAGGGATGGCATCAGGCCGCTCTCGGCGACGCCCTGCGTTCGCGCCCGCAAAATGCCGCGTCCGCTTCCAGCCATTCCATGCAATCCCGCACACCCGCGTCCGGCCACGCACCGAAAAACAGCGCGGCGAGGCCGCTTATCCGCGCCGCCGCATAACTTGCGCCGCCGTGCGATGTCCCGTCGGCGGCGGCGGTGGAGGCTCCAAGCAGCCGGCCCGGCTCGATCACCGACCAGTTCGGTCCGTCGCAGCGTGCGTCGCCGGAAACGGCCAGCACTTCCGGGTAGGCGGCAGGATAGACCGGACCGCCCCGCGCCGGAAACGCGGCAACGAGCAAGACGCCGGACGCTGCGGCACGTCCGCAGGCATGGCGCAGCACCTCGACGTCGGAACGCAGTCCTAGGCTCAGGTTGATAATGCGTGCACCCTGTTCCAGGCACCAATGGATGCCCTGCGCGACCAGCCCGGCATCGGCCGCGTGCCGGTCGCTAAAGGCCTGGGCGCAGACCAAGGATGCCGCCGGTGCGAGATCGAGAACTATCCTGACTATCTCCGCGCCGTGGCCAAGAGCGTCATCGCCGGCTGCGGCGCGATCGATGCGCCCGTCCGTTCGCATAAGAAGACGCGTCTCGGCGAACAGCTTGCGCCTGAGCGCCGGCGCGGC
>DATKUQ010000545.1:0-6372 GCA_035530495.1 Burkholderiales bacterium | reverse complement strand
TCATGGTCATCGGCGTCCTGCGCGCGCTCTCGATGCTCTCTTCGGCTAGGGTGTCGATTTCCATGCTCAGACTCCGAGCTGTTGGCGCTGGCGGCGCAGGTGCTCGGGCATGTCCTTGTAGACGTCCTCGAACATCTCGGCTGCGCTGCGCATGTGGCCGTCGGCGAGTGAACCGTAGCGTTCGGCTTCCTTCTGCGCCGCAGCCACCTGCGCCTCGAGTTCCTTCTGCGCGTCTTCGTGCTCCTGTTCCGACCACGCGCCGATCGCGATCAGATGCTGCTTGAGCCGCGCGATCGGGTCGCCTAGGGGAAAGTGCGCGTAATCGTCCGCGGGGCGGTACTTGGACGGGTCGTCCGAAGTGGAGTGCGGCCCGGCGCGGTAGGTCACCCACTCGATCAGCGTCGGCCCGAGGTTGCGGCGTGCGCGTTCGGCGGCCCACCGCGACGCCGCATGGACCGCGAGAAAGTCGTTGCCGTCGACACGCAGGGAAGCGATGCCGCAGCCGACGCCGCGCGCGGCGAAGGTGGTCGCCTCGCCGCCTGCGATCGCCTGAAACGTCGAAATGGCCCACTGGTTGTTGACCACGTTGAGTATGACCGGCGCGCGGTACACATGGGCAAAGGTCAGCGCGGTATGGAAGTCGGCCTCGGCGGTGGCGCCGTCGCCGATCCAGCCCGACGCGATTCTGCTGTCGCCCTTGATCGCCGAGGCCATGCCCCAGCCCACGGCCTGGATGAACTGCGTCGCCAGATTGCCGCTGATGCTGAAAAAGCCGGCGCGCTTGTACGAATACATCACCGGCAGTTGCCTGCCCTTCATCGGGTCGCGCTCGTTCGACAACAGCTGGCAGATCATCTCGACCATGTCCACGTCGTCGCGCGCGAGCAGCAGACCCTGCTGGCGATAGGTCGGGAAGCACATGTCGCCGGGGTCGAGCGCGAGCGCATGCGCAATCGCGATCGCCTCTTCGCCCAGGCACTGCATGTAGAACGATATCTTCTTTTGCCGCTGCGCCAGCAGCATGCGGGCGTCGAAGATGCGCGTCTTCATCATCGCGCGCAGGCCGCGGCGCAGCAGCTGCGGATCGGTCTGCACCGCCCAGGGGCCGAGCGCGCGTCCCTCGTCGTCGAGCACGCGCACCAGGGCGTAGGCGAGGTCGCTGGTGTCGACGGGCTGGGTATCGACCGGCGGGCGCCGCGCAGCGCCCGCGGGCGACAGGTGCAGATAGGAAAAATCGGTATGGCGGCCGGGGCGCCCCGTGGGCTCCGGCACATGCAGATGAAGCGGTTCGTGCTGGGTCATGACGCTCCCTGGGGCGCGTATTGCGCCCGTCCCCCGAGGGGACACTCACCATGCTTGAGGCGGCTCTGCAATTGGCTCATCGCGTCACTCCTGCGCTCGATCGTGTCTCGCGCTTAGTCGCTGGGACCGGCTCGACGCCAGGCGGGTAGCCCGCGCCGTCCGGAGGGCAATCCCATGCGAGCGGGATTGCCGCGCGCATGGTTTGCGGGGGAAATTGTAACCGATTTCTGCGGCGGCGCGCATGGCGGATATCAGGAAGCGAATCTCCTGCGCCGGAATGCGCACACATGCACTTCATAGGCGTAAACCCGAGGACATAGAATTGCGGCACAGCTTGGTCTGCACATATATCCAGCTGAATCCGAACGGGAAACGCGCAGCTGGATGACCGCGCCATAATCCGGCTACAATAGCGGCGTCAATTGTGCTCATTGCACGGCAGCGAGCGCGATGACCACAAACCTATCCAATCAAAAATGAGGAGAGCACAATGCAACGACGTTCCTTCCTGAAGAAAGCCGGCCTGGGATTGGCCGCAGGCGCGGCCGCCGCGCCGGCCATCGTCAGGGCAGACTCACCCACCGTCACCTGGCGCATGGTCGGAAGCTGGCCGAAGAGCCTCGATACGCTTTTTGGCAGCATGGAATATATCTCCAAGCGCGTGGCGGAGGCGACCGGCGGCAAGTTCAACATCAAGGTGTATGCCGCGGGCGAGATTGTAGGCGGGTTGCAGGTCCTCGATGCGGTGCAGAACGGTACCGTCGAATGCGGCCATACCGCGACCTATTATTACTTCGGCAAGGATCCCACGTTCGCGCTCAACTGCGCCGCCCCGTTCGGCATGAATGCGCGCCAGCAGAATGCGTGGATGTATCACGGTGGCGGCATGGAGTTGGTGCGCGATTTCTACAAGGACTACAACGTCACCTTGTTCCCCGCCGGCAATACGGGCTGTCAGATGGGCGGCTGGTTCCGCAAGGAAATCAAGACGGTCGCCGATCTCAAGGGCTTGAAGTTCCGCGTCAGCGGTTTTGCCGGTATGGCACTCACTAAGTTGGGCGTGGTGCCGCAGCAGCTCGCCGGCGGCGACGTCTACCCGGCCCTGGAAAAAGGCACCATTGACGCTGCGGAGTGGGTGGGACCCTATGACGACGAGAAGCTCGGCTTCTACAAGGTGGCGAAGTATTACTACTATCCGGGCTGGTGGGAGGCCGGCACCCAGGCCGACCTGCTGGTGAATCTCAAGGCGTTTGCGGCCCTGCCGAAGGAGTATCAGGATGTACTCTCAATGGCATGCGCCGACGTGAACGGCTGGATGATGGCCAAGTACGATGCGGTCAACCCGGACGCGCTGAAGCGGCTGGTCGCAAACGGCGTCAAGCTGCGGCCGTTTTCGAACGCGATCCTGGCGGCCTGCTACAAATCCGCCATGGAGGTTTACGCTGAAATCTCGGCTAAAAACGCCAAATTCAAGAAGGTCTACGATGCCATGAGCAAGTTCCAGGGAGACCAGGTGCAATGGTGGTCGATCGCCGAAGACCGCATGAACAACTTCATGGCGGCGGCGGAACGGATGTCCCAACGGGAAGAGAGAAGGAAGAAGATGTAAAAACGAGTACGCAGCCCGTACCGTGTTTTTCCGGCAAAAAAACCCCGCGCAAGCGGGGTTTTTTTTGCTCGTCCTGGAAAACTGACGAGCGCCGACTGCGCTCGTGGATGCGCTAGTTATTCCCTTTGCCGGGCCGCTTCGCGTCGGTGGCGCCCGGCTTGTCAGCACCGCCCTTCGGCACGCCTTGCTTGCCCGCAGGCGCTTCGGCCGCATTATCCTGGTCGCCGAGCGCGTTCTCGAGCGCATTCTCCATAGAGTCCTCGCTGGCGCCGGCCCGGCCAGCCGCTTCGGGCACCATGATTTGCAGCTTGTCCGTGTCGACGGGCGCTTTCCGCACCAAGCCGCCGCCGACGATATCGGGCACCGCGATCACCAGCGCGACCATCAGCACCTGGATCAGGACGAATGGCACCACGCCCCAGTAAATCTGCATGGTGGTGACTTTGGCGGTCAGCTTGCCGCTGACCCGGTCGACGTAATCCTTGACCGGAGCCACGCTGCGCAGATAGAACAGGGAGAAGCCGAAGGGCGGGTGCATGAACGAGGTCTGCATATTGATCGCCAGCAGCACGCCGAACCAGATGAGGTCGATGCCGAGCTTTTCCGCCACCGGCCCGATCAGCGGGATGATGATGAACGCGAGTTCGAAAAAATCGAGGAAAAACGCGAGCACGAACACCAGCAGATTGACCACGATGAGGAAGCCGAGCTGTCCGCCGGGAAGATTCAGCAGCAGGTGCTCGACCCAAAGATTCCCGTCCACGCCATAGAACGTCAGGCTGAACACGCGCGAACCGACCAGGATGAACACGACGAAGGACGTGAGCTTGGCGGTCGCATCCATCGCCTGGCGCAGCAGCGGGAACGACAGGCGCCGCCGCATCAGCGCCATGGCGAGCGCCCCGGTGGCGCCCATCGCGCCGCCCTCCGTGGGCGTCGCCACACCGAGGAAAATGGTCCCCAGCACCAGAAATATCAGCGCCAGCGGCGGGATCAGCACGAAGGTCACGCGCACCGCGATCCTGGACAGCAGGCCCAGCTTGAGCAGCTGATCGAGCACGGCGGCGGTGAAGGCGACGCCGACTCCGACCGAGGTCGAAACCACCAGCAATTCGTCCAGGGGCGCACCGGGACCGTAGTGATATTTCGAAAACGCGACCGAAGAGGCCACGGCGACCAAGGCAAGCAGCGCGAGCGAGGGGATGCCGCTGCTGCCGTTGGGCTCGCGGAAAGTGCGTGCTTCCTTCGGCAAGGCCGGCGCCCAGGCGGGCTTGAATATGGTCACGCCAATGGCATAGGCGACGTACAAGCCGGTAAGGATCAGCCCCGGGAGAAAAGCACCGGCGTACATGTCGCCCACCGACTTGCCCAACTGGTCGGCCATGACGATCAGCACCAGCGAGGGCGGGATGATCTGCGCCAGCGTGCCCGAGGCGGCGATTATGCCGCTGGCGAAGCGCCGGTCATAGCCGTAGCGCAGCATGATCGGCAGGGAAATCAGGCCCATCGAAATCACCGAAGCCGCCACCACGCCGGTGGTCGCCGCGAGCAGCGCGCCAACGAAAATCACCGCGAAGCCGAGCCCGCCGCGCAAGGGCCCGAACAGCTGCCCGATGGTATCGAGCAAATCCTCGGCCATGCCGCTGCGCTCCAGCACCAGGCCCATGAAAGTGAAAAACGGCACCGCCAGCAGCGTCTCGTTGGACATCACCGCCCAGACGCGCTGCGGCAGCGCCTGGAACAGCGCAGGATGCAGCAATCCCAATTGCATGCCGATGATGCCGAACAGGATGCCGTTGGCGGCAAGAGAAAAAGCCACCGGGTAACCGAGCAGCAGAAAAAACACCAGCGCCCCGAACATCACCGGCGCCATGTTATCCGTCAGGAGTTCGATCATGCCGTCTCGCCCCGCTCTTTGCGCAGCGCCTCGGCGAGCTGCTCTTCCAGACTCGGGCCTTCGTCCTTGTCGGTCGGATCGGGAATCAAGCCAAGGAGGAAGGCGATGCGCTTGATCAGTTCCGAAATTCCCTGCAGGACCAGCAGGAAGAATCCGACTGGAACCATCAGGCGCGCCGGCCAGATGATCAGGCCGCCGGCGTTAGACGACATTTCATGTATTCGATAGGACTGGGTAAATACCGGCCAGGACAGCCACATGATGACGGTCGCCATCGGCAGCAGGAAAAACAGCGTCCCCAGCACGTCGATCCAGGCGCGCGCGCGCTTCGACAGATGCGACGCGACGACGTCTATGCGCACGTGCTGATTGTGCAGCAAAGTGTAACCCGCGCAGAACAGAAACACCGCCGAGAACAGGTACCACTGGATTTCGAGCCAGGCGTTCGAACTTCGGTCGAAGACGTAGCGCACCGTCGCGTTGCCGGCGCTGATGAGCACTGCGGCCAGAATCAGCCAATAGCTCAGGCGGCCTACACGCTCGTTCAGTGCATCGATGAGGCCGGACAATTTCAGTAGCAACTTCACGGGGGACTCCTCTCTGGTCAGGCGAGGACTTCCAGCCTCGCTATCGCCGCGGATTGCATTGCCGCGCCCCGCGAATTATAGGGGATTTCCCCCTGATATCGGTAGGGAATTAGGTGGATTCCCACCCGGCCGGCGAAGGGCGGACTCAGTTGCCCGCAATGGTCATGCTGTCGATCAGGATGGAACCGCAGCGGCGCGAACCGCGCGTGAGTTCGTCCTTGCCCACCGCGGCGATGCCCTTGAACATATCGCGCAGATTGCCGGCGATGGTAATCTCCTCCACGGGGTAGCGGATTTCGCCGCCCTCGACCCAGTATCCAGCCGCGCCGCGCGAGTAATCGCCGGTGACCATGTTGATGCCATGCCCCATCAGGTCGGTGACGAACAGTCCGCGGCCCATCTTCTTGAGCAGGCCGGGCAGGTCGAGTTCGCCGCTCTGAAGTATCAGATTGTGACTGCCGCCGGCATTGCCGGTGCTCTGCATGCCGAGTTTGCGCGCCGAGTAGCTGCCGAGGAAATAGCCCTGCAGCACGCCGTCCTTCACCATCTCGCGCGCACGCGTGGCGACGCCGTCGTCGTCGAAATAGCAGCTTGCCAGGCCCTTTTTCAGGTGCGGCTGCTCCGTGATTTGCACCAGCGGAGAGAACACCTGCTTGCCCAGGCTGTCGAGCAGAAACGAAGTCTTGCGATAAAGGCTGCCGCCGCTTACCGCGCTGACGAAGCTTGCGAGCAGGCCGCTCGCCATCGGTGCCTCGAACAGCACCGGCACTTTCATCGTTTTCAGCTTGCGGCTGCGCAAGCGCGCCAAAGCACGCTGTCCGGCATAGCTCCCGAGCGTTTCGCCCCCCGGCAGGTCGCGCGGGTCGCGTGCCTCGGCGTACCAGTCGTCGCGCTGCATCTTCCCGTCCTGCGCGGCGATCACCGCGCACGAGAGATAATGGCGCGTGGTCGGATAGCCCGCGGCAAAGCCATTGGAG
>DATKUQ010000544.1:0-3038 GCA_035530495.1 Burkholderiales bacterium | reverse complement strand
GGCGTGACCGGGGCGGCGTCTGCCGTTTTGGCTTCGTTCATGACTTCTCCTTTGCAAACAGTTGGTCCAGTTTGGTTTCGTACGCGTGATAGTCGAGATAATCGTACAGCTCGTTGCGGGTCTGCATGCTGTCGACCACGTTCTTTTGCGTACCGTCGCGGCGCACCGCCTGGTAGACCTCGAGGGCGGCCTTGTTCATGGCGCGAAACGCCGATAGCGGATAGAGCGCGATGGCGACATCGGCCGAGCGCAGCTCCTCGACCGTGAACAGCGGTGTGGCCCCGAACTCGGTGATATTGGCCAGGATCGGGACTTTCACCGCTGCGGCGAATCGGCGGTACATCGCGAGTTCGGTCATCGCCTCGGGGAAGATCGCGTCGGCGCCGGCTTCGACGCAGGCCACGGCGCGCTCGATCGCACGCTCCAGCCCCTCGACCGCGAGCGCATCGGTGCGCGCCATGATGAAGAAATCGGGGTCGGTTCTGGCGTCGACGGCAGCCTTGATGCGATCGACCATCTCCTCCTTGGAAACGAGTTCCTTGCCCGGGCGATGGCCGCAGCGCTTGGCGCCGACCTGGTCCTCGATGTGCATGGCGGCTGCGCCGAATTTGATCAGCGATTTCACCGTGCGCGCGACGTTGAAGGCGCTGGCGCCGAAGCCGGTGTCGACATCGACCAGCAGCGGGGTGTCCACCACGTCGGTAATGCGGCGCACGTCGGTGAGCACGTCCTCCAGGTTGCTGATCCCCAAGTCGGGCAGGCCGAGGGAGCCGGCCGCCACACCGCCGCCTGAGAGGTAGATCGCCTTGTAGCCGCTGCGCGCGGCGAGTCGCGCATGATAGGCGTTGATCGCGCCGATTACCTGCAGCGGCCGCTCTTCCTTCATTGCGGCGCGGAACCTCGCTCCTGCCGACATGTGCTTGGTCATATTTGCCTTTCCAAAAGAGGGGCCCGGATCAAACGCGCCAGCCTACGGCGATCGCGTGCCGGATACTTTAACCCAAGTCAAATGTTAGCGCCTTATCCCGGACAGTTGCTGTCGCCGGGGCGACATAAGCCCACTGCGCTAGCCGAAATACGACCTCTCCACCTCGGCTGCAATCATGACGCCGACAAGCCTCGCGCTCTGCAGCACTTCTGGGCAATGGCGATCTGTGGCGCAGTCGGGCCATTGTCGGCGTACTGGATCCGGCCACAGCCGGTCTTTTGCCTGGTTTGCAGCATGGCGCCGCCGGGCCCGCCGTGGCAGTCGGAAACGCAGTTTAAAATCCCGAACCCGAAGCAGAGCATTCAGGCGGGCATGCGTGAATGCACGGCAGCCTGATCCGGAAACGCAGCACGCGATTTCCGGACCGGGGTTTAGCTGTCGATGCGGTCTTAGCCCAGCAGGTGCTTCACGCCGTCGCGTTCTTCATGCAACTCTTTGAGCGTAGCGTCCATGCGCTTGCGTGCGAAATCGCTGATCTCGATGCCCTTGACGATCTGAAATTCGCCGTTCTTGCAGGTCACGGGATGTCCGTAGATCACGCCTTCGGTAATGCCGTAGCTGCCGTCGGAGGGAATGCCCATGGAAATCCAGTCGCCCTCCGGGGTGCCCATGGCCCAGTCGCGCATGTGGTCGATGGCCGCGCTCGCCGCGCTCGCGGCCGAAGACAGGCCGCGCGCCGCGATGATGGCGGCGCCGCGCTTTTGCACAGTCGGGATGAAATTGGTCTCAAGCCAGGCCTGGTCGTTGATCATGGGCCAGACCTTTTTGCCGTCGGCTTCCATCTGGAACACATCGGGGTACTGGGTGGCCGAATGGTTGCCCCAGACGACTGCCTTGCGCAGGCTGGTGACCGGCTTGCTGATCTTCGCGCTGATCTGCGACAGCGAGCGATTGTGGTCCAGGCGCATCATTCCGGTGAACTGCCGCGGCGACAGGCTGGGGGCATTCTTCATCGCGATCAGCGCATTGGTGTTGGCCGGGTTACCGACGACCAGCACTTTCACCTTGCGGCTCGCCACTGCATCGAGCGCCTTGCCCTGCGGCACGAAGATCGCGCCGTTGGCCTCGAGCAGGTCCTTGCGCTCCATGCCCGCGGTACGCGGGCGTGCACCGACCAGGATCGCGTAATCCGCGTCCTTGAACGCAACCATGGGATCGGACGCCGCGGTCATTCCGGCGAGCAGCGGAAACGCGCAATCGTTGAGTTCCATCATCACGCCGGCGAGCGCCTTCTGCGCCTTCTCATCGGGGATTTCCAGCATTTGCAGGATGACCGGCTGGTCCGCGCCGAGCATGTCGCCTGCGGCAATGCGAAACAGAATGCTGTAACCGATCTGGCCGGCGGCGCCGGTGACTGCGACTCGTACGGGTGACTTGGACATGGTAAAACTCCAGAAAAAGAATGGTTAGCGGAAAGTGGCGGGGAAGATAAAGGAAAGTGGTCGGTGTTGAGGCAGAGAGCATCTCCGGTCAGGTGCAGGCTGCGTTGCGCGAATGCCGCAAAATCCTCCCGCCGGGTGCGCTGGATTTTAGGATTAAGGGCAGCATGTGTCAATTTTCAACAGCGGCTTGGGTCGCTTGAGAGCATTTGCACGCAGCCTCGGGATCGCGCATATGGCGTTTCGAAACTCAGCGCATCACCGCGTGTGCCGCGACCAGTCCCGTCTGGCCGAACAGACTCTGGACGGGGGCAATGCCCGCCTCGCGTACAGCCGGGCGCCGCAACCCACATGATGGCCCAACAATCACCGCCGACATTGATACAAATCAATGTTGCGGCGCCAACATTGGCGAAAATCGGTCATGGCTGACGTAGGGCGCAGCACCCAAACGGGTGCGCAAGAGTTGAACCGTTTGCGCTGGCAATGCCGCCGCGGCGTGTTCGAACTGGACCTGGTGCTGGAGAAGCATTGCGACCGGCTCCAGTGCGAACGCCTGGTACGTTCCAGATGCTTCTAACTTAGACGGACAGCAAGTTATGGGATTTGATCCGCGCGCAGACCGAGTGTCGCGACGCGCGGCTCGCAGAGGTGGTGCAGTGGATGCGCAA
>DATKUQ010000543.1:0-9235 GCA_035530495.1 Burkholderiales bacterium | reverse complement strand
CGGCTGAGCTGCTCGTCGTGATGCGCGTCTATTTCGAGAAGCCGCGCACCACCGTGGGCTGGAAAGGCCTCATCAATGACCCGTATCTGGACGGCACGTTCCGCATAAACGAGGGCCTGCGCCTGGCGCGCAGCGTGCTGCTCGACATCAACGAGTTGGGCGTGCCGGCTGGTGTCGAGTATCTCGACATGATCACGCCGCAGTACATCGCCGACCTGGTGAGTTGGGGCGCCATAGGCGCACGCACCACCGAATCCCAGGTTCATCGCGAACTCGCTTCGGGGCTGTCCTGTCCGGTCGGCTTCAAGAATGGCACCGATGGCAATATCCGCATTGCCGTGGATGCGATCAAGACTTCGCGCCAGCCGCACCATTTTCTTTCGGTCACCAAAGGCGGACATTCGGCCATCGTCTCCACCAAGGGCAACGAAGATTGCCACGTGATCCTGCGCGGCGGGCCCAAGCCCAACTACGAAGCGGCCAGCGTGGGCGCGGCGGCGAAGCAGCTGGCGGCGGCGGGACTGGAACAGCGCCTGATGATCGATTTTTCTCATGCCAACAGTTCCAAGGACTATCTCCGCCAGATGGAAGTTTGCGCGGACGTCGCCGGTCAGATCGGCGCGGGCGACGACCGCATCGTCGGCGTGATGGTGGAATCACATCTGCAGCCCGGGCGCCAGGACTTGGTGCCGGGGAAGCCGCTCGCCTACGGTGTGTCGATTACCGATGCCTGCATCGGCTGGAATGAGAGTGTAAAAATGCTCGAGCGCCTGGCCGACGCGGTGCGCAAGCGTCGCCTGGTGCGCGAGGCCGAAGACTAGCGTTTCCTTGCATTTGCCCGAACGAGCGCGCAAAGCTAGACGCCACCCGGCTTCGCGTCGCATTGCGCCTGTTCCGGCTCGAGGAGGCTTGGAAACTTGATTTGAGCTTAGCCCCCGGTTTCGGCATAATCGGTGGACGCTATGCTCGCAGGCGGGGCCTTCCCGGCCCCGCCCGATCCGCCTGTATCGGACTGGCAACTTATGGCTGAAGACGGCAGAGACGATCAACTGGCGCACCTGGAATATCTCGGCGATGCGACCCAGTTCGCGGTGAAAATGCATCGCATGATCAGCTATTCGCCGCTGTTCGAAAATTTCAACATGGCGGAAATCCGGCTGATGAGCCACTTCATGCATGTCTACCACGGCGAGCCGGGCCAAGAGATCATCCACGAAGGAGAACAAGGCGATTTCATGCTGCTGATGATCGAGGGCAGCGTGGAAGTATTCAAACAAGATCGCTGGAACACGCCCAAGCTCATCGCCTCGGTTACTGCCGGCAAGACGCTGGGCGAAATGTCCATGATAGACGGCGAACCGCGCTTTGCGACTTGTGTCGCCGCGGAGCCTTGCGTGTTTGCCGTGCTGTCGCGCGAGAATCTGGCGCGCATTATTCTGGAACACCCGATTCTGGGCGCCAAAATCCTGATGGAACTGGTGTTGATGCTGTCACAACGCTTGCGCCAGACCAGCATCAAACTGGTAGGCCTGATGGACAGGGAGGGCAGTTAGTGCGGGCAGCTGCCAGCTGCCTGCATATTGTCCTGTGATTCTAGGCGGCCTCCGGCGCCGTCACTTTTTCCGCCCGGGCTTCGATTTTTCCGCCGATTTCCCTGCGGGTTGCCACAATACATCCTTGCCGCCGCCGGCGCGGTTCAGCGTCCGGCCCAAGACGAACAGCAGATCGGACAGACGATTCAGATATTTTCGGGCCGCGGTTCCCACCGGTTCGGCGCGCGCAAGCGAAACCAGGGCGCGCTCGGCGCGGCGGCACACGGTGCGTGCGAGGTGCGCGAGGCTTGCCGCGCGTGTTCCGCCCGGCAAAATGAATTCCTTCAGCGGCGGCAGGCTCCGGTTGTATTCGTCCAGCAGCGTTTCCAAGCGAGCAACCCGGCCTTCGCTCATGCTGGTATTCCCGGGGATGCAGACTTCACCTCCCAGATCGAACAGGTCGTGCTGAATGGCGGCGAGCGCCGCGCGAATGTCGGCTGGGAGCTCTTCTGCAAGCAACAGCCCGATCGCTGAATTCAATTCATCGATTTCGCCCAGCGCATGCACGCGCCGGCTATCTTTGGGCACACGCGAGCCGTCACCGAGGCCTGTTTCGCCGGTGTCGCCGGTTCGCGTGTAGATTTTGCTGAGACGATGGCCCATGCGCTTCCAGTGAAAATGACGTGGCGAAATTGTACCGCATAGCGCGTGCAGGGCCAGGACCAGCGACACCTTACAAGACATCGACGACACGCCGCCGTTTGCTCATGCGGCGGCCGAAATGCGCGCAAGTGGGCCGAAGACGCCTGCGCGTGCGCCAGCAGAAGCCGTCTCGGCCGGCTAATATTGTGGACCCGCATAGGGTGGACAAGTCCTTAAACATAGTAGAATAATTGGCCCCAATATAAACCGCGCGGACGGCTTCGAAACTGCGCAGAGGAAAGATCCCAAAGTGCATTTACTGGCGAAATTGCGCGTTCGTTTGGCGTCCATGGCCTCGCTCGAGTACCTGCCCGAGCGCGTTTCCATGCTCTACCGGCTGTCGGGCACCGATGTGCCCATCATTATGGTGGCCGCGGGCATCACCGCATTTGCCTTGTGGGGCTACATCGGCGTGAGCCTGATTGTGAGCTGGTTCGTCTGGCTCGGCGTGGCCAGCACGGTGCGCTATGCGATGGCGCGGATATATCGCCGCGTTCAGCCGCCGGCGGAGGATGCCGCGAAATGGGAGAATTATTTTTGCATGGCCAGCGCGCTGATCGGGGCGGGCTGGGGCCTGGCGCTGATATTTGTCGGAAATGAAGCGAGCTCGCTGCAGCAGATATCGGTCACGTTCCTGATCAGCAGCATCGCCATGGGCCTGCCGCCCTCGCTCGCGCCCAGCCCTAAAGCCTTTTCCAGTTTCATCCTGCCGATTCTGGCGCCCATGGTCGCGATGCTGTTCAGCTTTGGCGGCGGACTCAATGCCTCCACCGGCCTGCTGATGCTGGTGTTCACCAGCGTGCTGCTGGGCTTGTACCTGTCCAACCACCTGGCGCTGATGGAAACCCTGGCTTACGGCCACGAGAACACTGTGCTGCTGAAAAAGCTGCGTGTCGCCGAAAAATCCCTGACGGCAGCGCTAAGCGAGCAGCAGCTGATTTTCGATACCGCGGCGGTCGGCATTGCGTTTGTCAGCCATGGCGCCGTGGTGAAAGGCAACCGGCGCTTTGCCGAGATCCTCGGTTATGCCGTAGATGAAATCGCCGGGCAGTCCACCAGCAACTGGTTCGCGCCAGAAGAGGATTTGACGCGAGCGGGCAGCCGCGCTTACGGGATTCTCGCGCGAGGCGAGAGCTATTCAGCCGAAGTGCTGCTGCGCAGGAAGGACGGCAGTTCGATCTGGGTGTTCACCGACAGTCGCGCGATTGACCCGGCCAAGCCGAAGGACGGAATCATCATCGGCATGGCTGACATTACCGAACGCAAACGGGCCGAGGCGGCATTGCGGCAGACCAAGGAGCGGCTCGATCTGGCGATGCAGTCGTCTGCTATTTCCATCTGGGAATGGGACGCCAGGCGCGGCACGCTTTATCTGGACGCCGCGCTGGCGCAGATGACGGGCGGCGAGCCGCGCGAGCAGTATGTCGGGCTGGATGAAATGGCGCTGATGGTGCACCCGGAGGACGCCGATGCGGTGCGCCAGGCGCTGGAGGACTGCATCAAAGGCCTGCGCCCGCTATACCGCATCGAGTATCGTCTGAAAATGGCCGGCGGAGATTGGGTCTGGGTGCTCAGCCGTGGCCGCGTGGTCGAACACGCGGACGACGGCGGCGCGCTGCGCATGGCCGGGACCAGCGTCGACATTACCCAGCGCAAGCGCGCCGAGGTGGAGTTGCTCGCCACCCTGCAGCGCGAGAAAGAGTTTTCGGAGATGAAGTCCAAGTTCGTTTCCATCGCCTCGCACGAGCTGCGCACGCCGCTGGCGACCATACTGTCCTCCGCCGAATTGCTGGAACATTACTCCGAAAAATTATCCGCCGACGACAAACTGAAAATGCTGTCGGGGATACAAGGCGCCGTGAAACGGATGAACGCGCTGATCGAAGACGTGCTGATCATAGGCAAAGCCGAGGCGGGGGCCCTGCAATTCGATCCAAAGCCGGTGGACCTGTGCAATTTGTGCCACAAGGTGGTGGAGGAATTGCGCGTCGGCGTGGCCAAGCAACATGTGATTCAATTTGAGCACGAGTTCAAGCGCAGCAGCCTGGATCTGGACGAAAAGCTGCTGCGGCACATCCTTACCAATCTGCTGTCCAACGCGGTGAAATACTCTCCCCCGGAGAGTGTCGTGTCCTTGCTGTTGGCCGAGCGTGACGGGCAGGCGGTGATCGAGGTGCGCGACCACGGCATCGGCATACCGCAGGCAGATCAGGCGCGCCTGTTCGAGAGCTTTCATCGCGCCTCCAACGTCGGCAACCGTCAGGGCACCGGCCTCGGGCTGGTAATCGTCAAAAAAGCGGTAGAACTGCACGGCGGCACCATATCCGTCGACAGCGAAGTCGATGCGGGCACCACCATCCGCGTGTGCCTGCCGCTGGCAGACAGGCGTAAAGCGGCCTGAAAATGGCGCGGGTATTGCTCATCGACGATGACCAGGCTAGCCTCGATTACATGGAGCAGGTGCTGCGTCTCGATGGACACGAGTTCGCGTGGGCGGCGGACGGCACGCAAGGCCTCGCGCTGGTGCAGCAATTCCGTCCAGAACTCATTATTTGCGACGTCGTCATGCCGCGTCTCGGCGGCTATGCAGTGCTGGAGGCTGTGCGCGCAAGCCCGCAGACGTCTCGTGTTCCCGTGCTGCTGTTCTCCGCCTTCATGGACGACGAGGCACGCGCGATCGCCTTGCACCGCGGCGCTACCGAAGTGCTGGCTAAACCGTTCGATGTGGAGCAGTTGCGCGCTGCCATCAGGCGTTGTCTGGAGCAGGAGCTGCGATGAAAAAGATCCTGGTGGTCGAGGACGAGGCGGCGATCCGCCTCAACGTGACGCTGATGCTGAAAGGGGAAGGCTACGAGGTGGAGTCGGCCGAGGACGGGCGCGCCGGTGTCGAGCATGCCAAGCGCTTCGCGCCCGACCTGATAGTCAGCGATGTCATGATGCCCCAGCTCGACGGGTTCGGCATGCTGGAGGCGTTGCGCGCAGATCCGCGCTTCGCCGACACGCCGTTCATCTTTCTTACGGCGCTTAACGACAGGAGCAGCATGCGCCGCGGCATGAACCTAGGTGCGGACGATTTTCTAAACAAGCCGTTTTCGCGCGAAGAGCTGACCGAAGCCGTGAACTCGAGGCTCAAAAAATACGAGAATGCGGTCCGCTCGCTGGCACAGCGCCTGGTCTCCGGAAACGACGAGCTCAGGCGCTGGTACCGGCAGAACCTGACCGGTGACGAAGCCGAACGGCCGCTGGCGTTCGCCGAAACCGCCGGCATGACCGGAAAAATGACCGTAGCAACGGTGCTGTTCGCCGACATCCGCAATTTCACCACCTATTCGGAGCGTCTCACTGCCGGCCAGATCGCCGAATTGCTCAACGCCTACTTCGAGGCCGTGTGCCAGCCGATCGTGCGCAGCGGCGGTCGCATCGCCAAGCTGATCGGCGACGGCATCATGGTGGTGTTCGATGCGCGCGCCGAGGACGGAGAGGAGAATCATGCGTGCCGGGCAATCCGCGCCGGTCTGGGCATCGTGCTTGCGGCGAACAAATTCGGCGAATGGTTCAAGCAGCACTTTGATCTGGACGCGATGCCCGAATTCGCGACCGGCGTGGGCATTCATACCGGCGAACTGATGGAGGTGCGCATCGGCCCGCTCGGAGCCGAGGATCTGACCGTGGTCGGCGACAGCGTCAACGTCGCGTCGCGCCTGGAGGGGCAGACCAAGGAGCTGGGCTGGCCGCTTGTGGCGAGCGCGGCTGCCGTCAGCATGGCCGGGAGCCTGGTAACCACCGGCGAGTCGCGCATGCTGGAGCTGCGCGGCCGCGATGCGCCGATCGAGGCGGTGGAAGTCGTCGGCATTGGTGCCACTGCCGGCGCGCAGGAGGGGCCGATCTCGGTGCCCATTTCGCTGCGCGACGCGCTCGCGGAAAATGCACAATTGACCGCGCGTGCCGCCAAAGCGGCATTGTCGGAAACGCTGCGCATCATCACCAGCGAACTGTCGCGGGCGATTGCGGCCGGCCGACCGCTGCAGATCAAAGGGTATCGGGTGCTGAAAAAGATCGGCGAAGGCGGAATGTCCAATGTTTTCCTCGCCGAGCGCGAAAGCGACGGCACGCAGGTAGCCCTCAAAATCCTCAACGCCAAGCCTAGCGACGACCCGCAACTGCTGCAGCGCTTCATTCAGGAGTCGGCACTGATTTCCGATATCGACCATACCAACGTGGTCAGGATCTACGACAAGGGATTCACCGACGACTACGCCTATATCGCGATGGAGTATTTCACCCGCGGCAGCCTGAAGGACGAGATCGCCAAGGGCCTGACGCCGCGCCAGGCGCTGTCGCTGCTGGCGCAGGCGGCTGCATCACTGGCGGAGATCCACCGACTCGGCATCGTGCACCGCGACGTCAAGCCGGCCAACATGATGCTGCGCGCCGACGGCACCATGGTGCTGGCCGATTTTGGCATCGCCAAGCGCACCGAGGGATCGATGGATCGGACCGTGCACGGCGAGTTCTTCGGCACGCCCTATTACATCTCGCCGGAGCAGGCGAACGGCAAGCCGGCGACTGAGCGATCCGACATCTACAGCCTGGGCATCATCTTTTACGAAATGCTCATGAACCAAAGGCCGTTCGACGGCGGTTCCATCGTCGAGTTGATCACGCAGCACGTGCACACCCCGGTGCCGCGGCTGCCGGAGGCATTGTCGGACTACCAGGTGCTGGTCGACGGCATGATGGCCAAGGATCCGGTTGAACGCCTGCAGAGCGCGGACGCGGTGCTCGAGGCCGTCGACCGGGTGTGGACACAAATCGCATTGCGTGCAAGTTTCGCACAGGGATCGGGCTGACGCGCCACGAGGGACATTCTGCGCTTACGGACGCCGTTCAGCGTCGGAGAAACTCAATGAATGAAGGAAAAGCCGGGCGGCCGGCGCTGCGCCGGCGCAAGCCGGAACGGACCTGCGCACCGCGTTGCCAGGGCGCGCCAAGTGAATAGACTGTCGATCATCATCCCTACGCTCGACGAAGCGTCGATTATCGCTGCCACCCTGCAGTCTTTGGCCGGCTTGCGACGCGACGGCCATGAGATTATCGTCGCCGACGGCGGCTCCGGCGATGCGACCACGGCCCTGGCCCGGGGCCTGGCCGACCGGATCGTTGCTTCGCCGGCCGGACGCGCCGAGCAGATGAATGCCGGCGCCCGCGTCGCCGCGGGCGAGGTGCTCCTGTTCCTGCACGCCGATTCACGCCTGCCGCCGCAGGCGGATCGCTCGATCCTGCGGGGCCTGGCCGGCAGCGATTGCGCCTGGGGCCGTTTCGACGTGCGCATTGCGGGCGCCCACCCATTGCTGCGCCTGGTCGAAAGCATGATGAATGCGCGTTCCCGGCTGACGCGCGTATGCACAGGCGATCAGGCCATTTTCGTCCGACGCGAAGTGTTCGAAGCCGTGGGGGGCTATCCTCGTCAGGCGTTGATGGAAGATATTGCCATCAGCGTGCTCCTGCGCCGCATATCCGCACCATTGTGCCTGCGCGAACGCTGCCTCACTTCGGCGCGCCGTTGGGAAAGCGATGGCGTGTTGCGCACGATTGCGCTGATGTGGTGGTTGCGCCTGCAATATGCACTCGGCGCGGCGCCGGCGCGGCTTGCCCGTGCCTATTCGCGGCGTGGGCATTAACTGCCGCGTCATGATTTTCGCCAAGGCGCCTACGCCGGGCCAGGTGAAGACACGCCTGATTCCGGCCCTGGGCGGTAGCGGCGCCGCAGAGTTGCAGCGGCGGCTGATAGAGCGCACGCTGCGCACGGCGGCGGCGGCGAGGCTGGGCGCGCCAGAACTGTGGTGCGCGCCCGGGCCGGATGACCCGTTTTTTGCGTCCTGTGCGGACAAGCATGGCGTCAGGCTGCAGCCCCAGGGCGCGGGCGATCTGGGGATACGCATGGCGCGCGCGCTGGACTCCGCGCTGGAGTCGGACTCGCCGGCGCTATTGATAGGCTGCGACTGCCCGGCCTTGACGCCGGATTACTTATGCGAAGCCGCCGCCGCACTGGCGGCAGGAAACGATGCAGTGTTCGGCCCGGCTGAGGACGGCGGCTATGTGCTCGTCGGTGTGGCGCGCCGCTTGTCGGCGCACCTGTTCGAGGATATTGCCTGGGGCACGGCGACGGTAATGCAGGAAACGCGCGCGCGCCTCGCGCGCGGCAACTGGCGCTGGCGCGAATTGGCGCTGCTGTGGGACCTGGACCGGCCGGAGGACCTGCCGCGGTTGCGCCAGCTGGGTGTCTAGGCAAAAATAAAAAAGACAGGACAACCGGCGCTTACCGGCCGCCCTGCCCGCGCGGGGAGAGGAGGAGGAGATCCCGCGAAACCCTTGCTGCCAAACACAGGTAGCATTCAGCTAAATAATAGACAAAGTCTAAACGCTTGCTAACTATTTGTCGAATCGATTTCTTGAATTTATTATATCTGTCTGATGGATATTAGAAACATCGATCTCAACCTGCTGGTAGCCTTGGATGCGCTGCTGGCCGAGCGCAGCGTGTCGCGCGCCGCGGTACGCCTGCGTCTGTCGCAACCCGCTACGAGCGCGCTGCTGGCGCGCCTGCGCGAACTGTTCGGCGATCCACTGCTGCTGCGCAGCGCGCGTGGCATGCTGCCGACGCCGCGCGCGCTGGAGCTGCTGGCCCCGGTGAAGCAGGTGCTGGGCGAGATTGAAGCCATCATCCAGCCACCCGCCGCGTTCGACCCCGCTGGCGCGGCGCACACCTTTACCCTGTCCGCCTCGGACTATGTCGAATTCGCGCTGCTGCCGACGCTGGTCGACTACCTCGAGCATAAAGCCCCGGGCGTGCGCTTGGAGGTGACGCCGATCGACCTGCAATTGGTAGCGAAGCAGATGGCAAGCGGCGAGGTCGACCTTTGCATCACCGGATTGCAAAACGCCCCGGCCGGCTTGCACGTGCGGCCGCTGTACACCGAGCGGCTGGTGTCGGTCGTGCG